>CAINLJ010000200.1 GCA_903850335.1 uncultured Bacteroidia bacterium
GGGGAGAGCAGGATTCGAACCTACGAAGGCATACGCCAGCAGATTTACAGTCTGCCCCAGTTGGCCGCTTTGGTATCTCCCCAGTCATTGTAAATTAAATCCCAAAAAGAACAGACCATTTTAAAGAACCGTGCCTCAAAAATGGTCTGCAAATTTAATTTATTTTTCTTTCTAAAAAGCTATTTAAAATACTTTTTTAAAATTTATTTGGATTTGACTTTCATTTTATATTTATCTAACTGTTTACGAAGTGCATCCACTGTCAGATCAACGGCTTCCTCGAAGGATTTTGCCTGTTTTTTAGCAAAAAGATATTCATTCCCAGGAACAGAAAGTTTAATTTCAGCGACTTTATTCTCCTGATCTTCGTCTTTTTCCAGCTTAAGGATCACCTCTGACCCGATAACTCCCTCAAAAAAAAGATCAAGCTTACTAACCCGCTTTTCACAAAAGTCGATCAGTTTCTGGTCGGCTTTGAAATGAACACTCTGTACTTTTACGTCCATAATTTTTCCTCCTTTAATTTAGGCTCTCGGATGAGCCTGTTTGTAGACTTTTTTTAGTTGCTCGAACGAAGTGTGCGTGTAAACCTGCGTTGCCGCCAGATTGGCATGCCCCAGCAATTCCTTTATTGCATTCAGATCTGCTCCGCGGTTAAGTAGATGCGTTGCATAGCTGTGCCTTAAAATGTGCGGACTCCGTTGATCGATTGTTGTTACAAGTGATAAATGTTTCCTAACAATTCTATATATTAATTTGTTGTAAGCCGGTTCACCGGTTCCGGTCAGAAAAAGATAATTCAGGGATTCAGGGAACAGCTCATTTCGTAACCGGATATAACCTGATAAAACTGAAGAGATCTCAGTGGGGAATGGGACAATACGTTCCTTGTTCCTCTTACCCTTTACCTTTACAACTTTGTCTGCCAGATTCAATTCGGGGTAACGTATCTCAACCAATTCAGATAATCTTATTCCTGATCCATAAAACAGGCTCACCACAGCCTTGTCGCGCAAACCTTCAAAATCATCTGTAAAATACCTTCCATCAAGCAGAAGGTTCATCTCTTTTTCCTGTACAAACTCAGGTAACTTCTTTGCCATTTTTGGCTTAATTACATGATCTGTAGGGTTTTTCGTGATTATTCCTTCTCTTTGAAGGAACTTATAAAAAGTTTTTAGTGTCGAAATCTTTCGATTTACACTTCTGGCTTTGGTGCCCTCATTCATAAGCGACACAATCCACTGACGAATAAGATGGTAATCGGCTTGTTCTACATGAAAATCCTCAACCACTTGTTTTCCAAATAAAACAAATTGGCCGAGGTCATTTTCGTAGGCGGTAATTGTATGAGTCGAATACCGCTTTTCGTATGTAAGATAGCTAAGAAAAAGTTCCACGTTCATGTTTTCAGGCAAAGCTGATTTCCGCACTCAAGATACGAAAAAAAAACCGTTTAACCTAAAAATATCTTTTGGATCGATTTATTCTTCTGAACGCTGTAAATCTTCAATATAGATCGCCTTTTTAATCTCAGTACGGCGAGTGATTGAGGGTTTTTCGAAAGCCTGACGGTTGCGAAGTTCCTTTACAACACCTGTTTTTTCAATTTTTCTTTTGAAACGCTTTAGGGCTCTCTCAATATTCTCGCCGTCTTTCACTGGAATAACAATCATAAAATTCTCTGTTTTGTTTTTATTAAAATGATTCAATATTTCGGTCGGCAAATCTATGAATTTTCTCTTACTATTCAAACTATCCTGTTAAATAATATTAAAATTCTTAACAGGTTTATTAACAAGGGCATCAGGGTGAAAATTTCAGATAAGGAGATAACCTATTTAATGAATCCGAAGTAATGACAGGATTAAGGTCCCCGGGAACTAAAAACTTTCCCTTTATGTCGCGCAATCGAAGCAGTTTCTTAGCCGTTTTGTATCCAACATAGGGATGATGACCTAATTCCTGAATGGTTGAAAAGTTAATATTAAAGTTTTTGACAACCGATCGATCAACATTAAAATATGGGCTCATCATTGAATAATTCTCTTGCCGCAGCCCATAAACCTCCTTTAGCTGAGCCACTGAATAGTAACCTCCAAGCAGATTCCGGTATCGGATTATCCGTGAAGCCAGCAAAGAACCTATTCCGGGAACGGCTGTTAAACAGGCAGAGTCGGCAATGTTTAATTCAATCGATGCAATTTTTGGAATCGCTTTTTTACGGTACTCCGGGCGAACAACAGTGTCTTTATTATACTCCCTGGTTTCCTTAAACGGAACAAATTTCTTTTCATCCGCCTTGCGTGATGAGGGTATTGCCTCAATATATATGAATGAGTTAATTTGATTATAGATCTCATCCGTCATCCCGAAGATCTTTCTCACTCCCTCCTTATTCCTGAATCGTCCTCCCTTGTTAAGATAATTCAACCAGTGACCGGCAATTTTTGCAGGTATTCCAATTCGGGCCAGTCCGGCAGAATCAATCAGGTTTGGATTGAATGAAACCGGATTCAAACGTGGTGCGGAGGATTCTTTAGTTTCCCCTTTCATTAAAAAAGTCCGAACCTCCTTCTCCCATTTCGTAAAATCTGTTTTTTCCTCAGGAATCAGTAAAGGGATCAGCTTTCCCGCAATAACCAACAGAAATATGACTACGAGCAGGCCGATAATCCCCGTTCGTTCATTTCTGGAAAAACTGAATAATTCCCGAATCCATTTATTAAACATCCACTTTTTTTATAAGTAATCCGTTTCAACCAAATATACCAAATTTCAATCAGAATTTGGAGAATCCTGCGGATTTAATTATTTATCAGTCGGATATTTATCCCGTTATGAAAATGTCATTAAGTTAAGCGAAAACTCTGAAAGAGCGTCATGTAAAAAACCTCCGGTTTTAACCCGGCGGAGTTAAGCAATCCAAAACTAACCAGGAAGGAGTTTTCCAAATACGTAAACACTAACTTGCTGTATTACTTGCTTTTTGCAATGGATAGAGGGAAACACTGACAGGGTTTTTGTTCCATTAACCTCTCCTTTTCACCCGTTTCACTGGGTGCTATTTATATGCATCTTTGGAGTTCAACCAACCGGAAATAAATGTTTTCCTGACTTAATGACTTTACCCGCCAGGGATAAATCAGTCAGTGTCTGGGGGAAGATAAAAATTTAATGGCGCTCAGAAAGGATAACCGATGGCAAAGGCTAAATTTAGATTTGTTTTTGTTAACATCCTGTCAGCAGGTATCCAGCGGTTTCCTTCGATCAATGATGGGTCATGAAGTTTCACTCCAAGATCAACCCGTATGATAACGAATGAAAAATCGTACCTAAGTCCTACACCGCTCCCCATGGCAAGCTCCTTGTAAAAACGTGAAAAAGCAAATTCGGTACCCGGACGATTATCTTTAAGTGACCAGATATTTCCAAGATCTACAAAGATTGCACCCTCAAAAGGACCGATCATCGCGAAACGATATTCGGCATTCGACTCAAGTTTAATATCACCCGATTGATTCGGGAACTCATTTGGGTTTGCCCTGAAAGAGCCGGGTCCAAGTGTTCGCACGGCCCATGCCCGTATTCCGTTTGCCCCGCCTGTGAAATATTTTTTTTCAAACGGCACCTGATCTGAATTGCCAAAAGGCACAGCCATTCCTGCAAAACCCCTGATTACAAACCTGTTGAACTTGTCTATTACAAATCCTTTCCTGTATTCAAAATCACTCTTTATATATTGGGCGAAGGGAGTACCGAGAAAATGATATTTTAAATTTCCAATCGAATCACTTGGGTAAAGCCTGCGCTCAAAAAGTCTGCTTGCACTGTTAAGGAGTGTACCGGCAGTTTCGAGTGAGGCTCTGAAATAACTGTAATTCGACTGTTTCTGAATATTCTGCGTGGTGCGGGTAAAACTATAATTCCAGGCTGAGATTGTATGATCCGTGTAGGAACTCTTTATATAGAGGTTCTCTATTCTGGATACAAATGCCGAATCATAGGCAAACATCTTAACCATATTAAGATCCAGGATGTTAAACCTGTGAGTTACATACTCCGATGATTTCCATTGATATCCCAGGCTAGCCCTCACTATGGTCCGGGTATAGTCAGGACGGCGCTGATAATTATAGGATAAGGTTGTTAGTGTCTGAGGGGTTGCAAACCGGAAAAAAACCGAGGGTTTAATTGGACCCAGGAACTTGGGTAATGTGACTTTTGTTTCAATACCGGTTTGAAATGAATGAAAAGTCTTGACCGAGTCACCAATTCCATATTTCTGCTTTTCTGTTGCTCCCATCAATACAACATCTAAAAGTTCACCACCCCTAAAGATATTTTTATGCTGGTATCCAAGATTCCCCGCTACACCGAAATTTCCAAGTGAGTTGGTTCCTTCCCCTGATACCGAATAAGATTGCCTCACAGACGGCGAAAGCTGTATAATACAATCAAGGGTTTGGTTTCCAAGCGAGTCAGTCTGGTTTGTCTCCACAAAGCGAATATTTATCAACTTGAAAAGCCGCAGGGAAAAAAGGTCATTATAAGTCCTCTCAACCAATCGGACGCTATAAAATCCCTTGTCTGCGATATGATTCATATTCGAAAGCAGTTCAGGTCTGTATTTAAGCTTTCCTTTTGATATAAAATATTGATTTCCAAGACGTACCGTATCATTTCTGACTTCTTGTGCCTCCTTTTTATTATCGCTGATGAGTTTTTTCTGAGATTCAAAATCAGTATAAAAATAAAAATTCCGAAATGTAAATCTTTGATGATCACGCTCAATAAAATTGGAAGGATCCTCGGAAATATTCTCTTTTTCCACAATCATCTTTAGGTCTACACTCCGCAATTCCTTCGTTGTATCCGCCTCAAAATATATATCATTCTTATTGGTACGATAAAATCCATTATTCTGATAATTGTTTAACACACGTTTGCTCTCGTTTGCCAGTACATCAGTATCAAAATTCCCGTTAACTTTAATCAGAGACTTAACAGAATCACCGGCGCTTAGGGTCTTAATGACATTGTCGCGTATTTCAGTTTTATAGGATTTTATCTGATACGGCTTATTCGACTGAATTTTGTAATAGACTTCAGCCCTTTTTTTCTTTTTTAAAACCACCGAATCTGTGACTATCGCCTGATAATATCCCTTATTATGCATATAACGTGTAAGTTCACCAAGTGATTTTTCCGTAAGTTCGGGGCTGTAAATTACTGGTGCTTCCCCAATTCTCTTAAACAACCCTTCTTCTCTCCTGGGACTCGAAAGGTTATACATTCCCAGATGAAACCTCCAGAAACCAAAGATTCTTGTATTTGGTTTCTGTTTTATATATGTTTTTAGCTCGAGCTTATCAATCGACCTGTTATCCGTCTTAATCTCAGATTTAACTAAAAGATACTGATGATCAGGAACATATTTAATTGTCTTACACGACGTCAATCCGATGGTGACATAAGCAACCACGTTTAGAATTAGCCTGTATTTTTTCAGAAGAGTCAATTTTCTTACCATATTAAAACTTAAACAAAGATAATTAACCTCTCCTATTAAAATTGGATTATTTTTGGGTTGAAACAAATCATGTGAATTAAGTGCTTACAAAAAACAAAATTAAGCTTATCCATTCTCTTGATCAGAAAAAAAACAGGAAGATTACCGGGATTTTTGTTGCCGAAGGAGAAAAATTGATCTTTGATCTTTTTGAATCAAAGATCAAAATCACTGACATATATTGCACAAAGGAAGTGGCCTCAGTAATTCCTAAAAACAATACTGACATAATAATTGAGATTGTATCGAAAGAGGATCTGTCACGGATCTCATTTCTTAAAACTACTCCTGAAATTGTTGCATTGTGCCGGATTCCTGAGAACCTGCCCAATTGGGATGCCATTAAACGGGATCTTACGATTGTTTTAGATGATATTCAGGATCCCGGAAACCTGGGGACTATTGTTCGGCTGGCAGATTGGTTTGGGATCAAAAATATTATTTGTTCCGAAGGCTGTGCAGATCTGTATAATCCCAAGGTTATTCAATCGACCATGGGTGCCTTTGCACGGGTAAATGTCAATTACTTATCCCTGCAACAATTCCTTGGCGAGGCTAAACAGTACGAACTGCCTGTTTATGGCACCTTTCTGGAGGGTGAGAATCTTTATACAACAGATCTTACCTCCAAAGGGTTGATTGTCATGGGCAATGAGGGAAATGGCATTTCGGATTCATTGGACGGACTGATCTCCAGAAAAATTAATATTCCTTCGTATCCAGGGGGTGAAATAACTTCTGAATCCTTGAATGTTGCGATAGCCACAGCCGTAATCTGCTCTGAATTTCGAAGAAGAATTATTTGTAAAGGTTAAAAATGCTTTCAGCAACACGTTCCCCGTCAACGGCTGAGGACATTATTCCACCTGCATAACCTGAACCTTCGCCACAGGGAAATAGCCGTTTAATCTGTACATGTTCAAGTGTTTCAAGGTCTCTGGGAATTCTGACCGGCGAGGAGGTACGTGACTCCACGCCCAGAACAACCGCATCGTTTGTGATATATCCTTTCGTTTTCTTTCCGATTAGCTTCAATCCTTCCTGTAATCCGGAACCAATTATCTCAGGCAGCCATTCGTGCAATGGTGATTCGGTTAGTCCCGGAACATACGAAGTCCGGGGTAAATTCGCACTTTTCCTGCCATTCACAAAATCCACCAGGCGCTGGGCAGGGGCGAAAAGGGTGTTTCCCGCTCTTTTAAAACACTCTTGTTCAAGTTCTTCCTGAAAACGTAATCCGGCAAACACATCCTGAACACTTGAATCGCCCGGTAAATCGCCGGGGCGTATTTCGATAACCATTCCTGAATTTGCAAAACGCCCTCCCCTGTCAGAGGGTGACATGCCATTCAGAACCAGCTCGCCCGGAGCTGTTGAAGATGGAACAATCATGCCTCCGGGGCACATGCAAAAGGAATAAACACCCCTTTCATTTACCTGTTCCACAAAAGAATAGGCAGCGGCAGGCAAAAAGGCGCCTCTGGCTGATCCGTGATATTGAATCCTGTCGATCAGATCCTGAGGATGCTCCACCCTTACCCCAATTGCAAACGTTTTGGCTTCGAGAAGGATCCCTTTATGGTGAAGTAAGTTATAAATATCTCTTGAAGAATGGCCGGTAGCAAGCACAACTGCAATTCCGTCAAAAACAGTTCCATCCTTTAACACAACTCCTCTTGCCTCGTTGTTACGTATAACAAGGTCTGTAACGCGCGAATTAAAATGAATCTCACCGCCTGAATCAAGGATTGTATTGCGTATGGAGACAATTACCCGCGGAAGGATGTTCGTCCCAATATGCGGATGTGCATCAATGAGTATTTCATCCTGGGCTCCATGAAAATTCAGAACCTCAAGAACTTTGCGTATATCCCCTTTTTTTTTGGAGCGTGTATATAACTTTCCGTCTGAAAAAGTACCGGCACCTCCTTCTCCAAAGCCGTAATTTGAATCGGGATCTATAATTTGTTCACCATGAATCGCGGCAATATCGCGCTTTCGCTGACTAACCATCTTGCCGCGTTCTAATATTACAGGCTTATATCCCCGCTCGATCAGGTGAAGGGCAGCAAATAAACCGGCAGGACCGGCACCTACAATCAGTACCTGCTGGCCTTTTGACACATCCGGATACGAAAAATGACTTCCTGGAGCAGAAGTCACAGGTTCGTCAACATAAACCATCACACCGAGATTAAAACGGATATTCGAGTTCCTTGCATCAATTGAACGACGCACAATAACAAGGTTGATGATCCGGCTGATATCAATTTTCAAATTTCCGGAGACAATCTTTTTTAACACCTCATTATCATGGGCTTGTGCGGGGGATACTACCAGGTTTAGTTCTTTGATCATTCAAAATAAAGAATCAGAGTGAAAATATTTGAGTATAACTCCTTGAAAATATATCCATAATACGGTATGGGATCCGTGACATCATGCCTGATAAGATTGTTTAAACCGTATGAGAAGCGAAATTCAGCTGTGAAACGGAAATATTCAAGGTATGAATCAAGACCGAACCCAATCTCGGCATAGCCTCCATTTTTCTTCAGATGCACTACGCTTTCTGAAATCTTCTTATTTGCAAGGTCAGGCCGGTATGCAAAACCCGAATAAATATAAGGTCTTAAATTCCTGTGGCGAAAGCCTTTATAACGGATACCCAACGGAAGATCGACATAATAAGATGCTGTGGAAAGATAAGTACTCTCATTTTGTCCGGTACTGTTATAGACACTCGGATCGATGAAATCCTTTACAGGTATATATGTAAAATGCCTGCTGCCAAGAGACATACCCGGGGTAAAACGGAGGTCAAAATCACGGCCAAGACGTAAGTTAATGACCCCTCCAACTGTAAATCCGGGCATAATCTGGTAAACTTCAGCACCAAAGGTTGATTTTCCTTTGTATATCTGCTGTAGCTGAGCCGGGCTAAAGGCAGGGTTACTTACCATTTGTTGTTGAACCACTGGATTATCATAAACGCTTTTAAAACTGGATAACCGGTAATCCATTGTATTAAGACCAAGGTAGAATCCAAAGTGGAGTTTCCTGTCATCAAACCAGCTAAGATTATCGAATCCTTTTTTCTGACCCAATGCATGAAAGGTGCTGCATAACAATGGAAGCAGCAAAATAATATTTCTTAGTTTGAAAAAATTCAAATTCAAAACCTATAAATGTTAATAAAAAAATCTAAACCAAATATCTTTAATGATGCGATGAACTGCAAAATATTATTGAGACTCGATGAATCGCGTCTCTACTTTATACCGGTATAAATGGTTGCGACACCAAATGTTTGCCTGTACTGTTTGGTTTCCCTGAATCCACTGATTTTTAATACATCCAGGAATTCGTTTCCATCCGGGAATTTTTCAACAGATTCGGGAAGATAGCGATAGGCTGAATTGTCTTTAGAAAATAACCTGCCAAGAAATGGCAGAATATAAAAAGAATAAAAGCCATACAACTGTTTTACAGGGAAATATACCGGTTTAGAAAATTCAAGAATGCAGACAATGCCTCCTGGTTTCAGCACCCGGTTAAGTTCCTGAAGGCCCTTCGGCAGATTTTCAAAATTCCGGACTCCAAATGCGACTGTGACTGCCTCAAAATATCCATCAGCAAAATTCAGCCCTTCTGCATCACCACTTCGAAGCGATATCCGATTTGTGACACCCAGTTTTTCAATTTTTGTACGTCCAAAGGCAAGCATCTCTTCCGAGATATCGATTCCCACAATTTCCTTAGCACCCGTTTTGAGTGATTCAATTGCAAAATCACCGGTTCCAGTGGCTACGTCCAGAATATTTGCCGGTCTGCGCTTTACAAGCAGCCGAATCGCTTTTCTGCGCCAGATTTTATCAATTCCAAATGACAAAAAGTGATTCAGAAAATCATATTTTTCAGCAATATTATCGAACATCTCAGCCACCTGTTCTTTTTTCCCTTTGGCTGAGTTACTGTATGGTTTAACTTCTGACATTTCCGTTTAATCTAAATATTCGCCAATGATCCCTTTATCGACGAATCCCAGAGACTGATCGTCGATGCGTATCTCCCCCTTTGTTACATGACCAAGTGTCATAACGGGAATTTTATGATCAAACAAAAAATCGACAAATTCATTTTCCTTCTCTTCATCAACCGATACCAAAATACGTCCCATTCCTTCACCAAAAAGAAAAGCATCTGTTCTTATTTCAGAATCTGTGGTTATGTCAAAGCCCAGTTCGTTCGGAAGTGCATCCCTGAGCAAAGTAAAAAACAGTCCTCCTATGCCAACGGGGCTGGCAGAGATGATAAGGTTTTTTTTGATCAATTCCTTCATTGCCATCATCAGCTTTTTCTCAAATGCGAGATTAAAATGCATAAGCGGTGACGTCTTTATTTCATGATAATGGGCAAGATATTCAGAGGCACAGACATCGTCGAACGACCGTCCTACGAGCAACAGATTATGTCCCTTTTTCTTAATACTTGGGGTAAGTACCTGATTGCTGTTGCTTAATTTTCCAACAAGACTAACAATTAATGTCGGCGGGGCGATACCCGGGCTGTTCGTATTATCGTAGAAAATTTTCCAGTTCGGGAACTGTAAATTAAACACGGTTGCAGCTGCACTAAGTCCTAATTTGGCAGCCATCACCATCTCTTCAGCGATTGGGCTTGCAAAATCAACATTATTAATATAAGCGCTCATAGCCACCGGCTCTGCACCATAACACACAAGGCGTCGTACCGCCTTGGCTACAATAATCTGTGCAGCAACAAAGGGATCGATAGCGAGTCTTTTATAATCTGCATAAATGGTTTGTGAAAATAAAGTGCCATTCTCATCTACCTGAAAGATTCCCGCACCATTCAGGTTATCTTTTCCTACTTGTTTGGAATCGATGGCTATGGATGCGAAATCATTAAATATATTTACCGGTGACAGATGTGGAATTGCAATCATAGAATAGATGACATTTCTTAAATCCTCCGGCTCCTGAACCTGATCTATTGTAAATGATTTGGTTTCTGTTTCAGACATACTCGTCAATTTTATTAAATAGCAGACAAATTTAATTTTATTATTTTAGCAGATCAAATATTCGGATATAAATGAGAAAAACAGCATTAATTACCGGTGCTACTTCAGGCATTGGAAAGGCTACTGCACAAATCCTTGCTTCAAATGGGTATGACTTAATTATTACCGGACGAAGGTCTGAATTGCTCAGTTTACTATCTGAGACCATCACCTCAGAAACAGGCGCTGAAGTAATAACGCTCTGTTTTGATGTCAGAAACCGTGAGCAGGCAGAGCAGGCAATTGATTCATTAACAGGTAAATGGTCGGTTATAGACCTTTTGGTAAATAATGCCGGGTTAGCCGTTGGCATAGAACCTGTTCATGAAGGAGTCACAGACGATTGGGAACGAATGATCGATACGAATATTAAAGGACTTCTTTACATCTCGCATAAGATTTCGCCGGGGATGGTCTCAAGGGGATCGGGACATATCATTAATGTATCCTCCATTGCCGGACATGAGATTTATCCAAACGGTGCCGCCTATTGCGGAACAAAACATGCAGTTAAAGCCATTACAAAGGCAATGCGCATGGAACTGCTGCCCTATGGAATTAAAGTTAGTTCGGTTAGTCCGGGCATGGTTGAAACTGAGTTTTCTCTTGTTAGGTTTAAGGGTGATCAGGGAAGGGCAGATAACGTTTATAAGGGATTGACACCCTTGTTTGCACCTGATATCGCAGAAGCTATTCTTTTTATGGCAAACAGGCCGGTCCACGTAAATATTGAGGATCTTGTGATCATGCCAACAGATCAGGCCAGTGCCCGTGACTTCAGGCGGAGGTAATTCAACAGATTTCCGCTTCCTTTAAAGAATAAAGAATTACTTTTGTTAAAAATCACAACACATGAAAATTGAAGTTTCTAATGGCGAGATAACCGATAAGCTTACAATTATCGAGATAAAGACCGAGCGGATAAAAGATAAGGCCAAACTGGAGAATCTGGAAAGGGAATACAACATTCTGAATGAAGCTGTATCTAAAATAATAGACAAAAATCATCCATTATATATCGATTTAAAAAGAATAAACAATCAATTATGGGATATCGAGGATCATATCAGGGATCTTGAGCGTGAAAAGAATTTTGGGGATGATTTTATTCAGACTGCCAGATCGGTGTACTTTATCAATGATAAACGCTCAGATGTTAAGCGCGCCATTAACGATTTAACAGGATCGCATCTTACTGAGGAGAAAAGTTACGAGAAATACGTTTAAGATGAAAAAAGTTATTGTATTCCGATTATCTGCAATGGGCGATGTCTCGCTTACAGTTCCGGTTTTACGTGCTGTCCTCGAAGCAAATCCGGATCTGGAGATCACCCTCGTAACACGCAAATTCTTTGAACCATTCTTTTATAATATTCCGCGTCTAACACTTTTTTTCCCGGACCTGAAAGGACGGCACAGCGGATTTACAGGACTTTTCAAACTCTATGCAGATCTAAAGAATTTGGCCGGTTTTGAAGCCGTTATTGATCTTCACGGAGTTATCAGGACAAAAATTCTGGCTCGTTTGTTTAAAATTTCCGGTGTTCCGGGTTTTTCAATTAACAAGGGTCGCAAAGAAAAAAAATTCATCATTAAATCTCAGTATATCAGAGGGCTTAAACACGCCACAGCCCGGTACCTTGAAGTGTTTGAGAAGGCTGGAATAAAGGGTGCCATGGGAAAGGCTCCCTATTTAAAACTGAGGGAAGATGCGGGTGAACGTGCCGGGAAATTTCTTGAGAAATTTCAGATCTTACCAGGTAAACTGAAAATCGGACTCGCTCCGTTTGCGACGCATGAACCAAAAGTTTGGGGGATTCAGAACTTCAGGGAGCTTATTACACTCATTAACGTAGACTATGATGTCGAGTTTTTCCTTTTTGGAGGCGGTGCTGAGGAAATTAAGCTTTTGACGGAATTAAAAAATTATGAACCTAATATTCATCTCGTTGCCGGTGAGCTTCAGCTTTCGCAGGAGCTGGCCCTGATGGGGTTATTGGATGTGATGGTTTCAATGGACTCATCCAATATGCATCTGGCTTCACTCCTTGGTATTCCAACTGTTTCGATCTGGGGTGGGACACATCCTGCATTTGGGTTTTATGCCCTGGGTCAGCCAACTGAATATCATATCCAGATACCTGCAACTTCACTAAAGTGCAGGCCATGTTCCGTATTTGGTGATAAACCCTGCATCTACCCCATTCCAAGGTGTATGGAACTTGTAAAACCAGAAGATGTGTACAATAAATTGATTGCTTTTAAGTTACTCAGGCACGTCTGAGTTTGAAGACAGACTTCATAAACTTCTTAAATCTTCCACGGCGGTGTCGGTCTTCCTTATTTTTATGGTCATATTCAATAAGCATTTTCATCGCCTTTCCTGAGTCCTTACCACATAATGAGGCATACTCTGTAGCAAGAAATTCGAGAGTCTGACGGTCGGTGTCAAGTTGACGGAAATTAAATAACCCCCGTTCAAAACTTATCGGCCCGAAGCTCATGCGGTTAAGATCAACAATCTGAAAATCATATCCGTCAGGCTGAAGGCTGATCAGCGTATTTCCAGGAGAATAATCCAGGTGAAAGATATGGTTCAGGTGTAACTTTTCGTATGTAAATCTTACCCATTGTTTTAATATTTCATCATGATCTGCAACCTTATAATTCAGCACTTCACGTAAAGTAAATTCGTAATTGTAATGCCGGGAGATATAATAACTCTCTCTTAGCAAACCGAAACGGATACATTCGAGGTACCCTGCAGCAGCAGGCGTAGCAATTCCAAGAGCAAAAAATTTCCGGGCATAGTGATAGGACCGGGCTGCTTTTGATCCTCTGAAATAAACATAAACAAACCGGTTAATGAAATTTGGTATTTTAAACGACTTCACATTTAGTTGAAATTTTCCCACATTGAAAATCTTCACTTCATTACGTGATTTGAAAATCGTTTCACCAGTTCCCGAAAATGACAGGTGCAGCTGGCTAATCCATGACTCCAGTTCCATGAATTCCGGAGCTACCACATACTTTATTTTCTTATCAATCTTCATTAATATTGCAACCTGCGTTGGAATTAATTTTGTGCAAGGAATCAAATGTGGCAAAGATAGAAAACCAAATGCTCATATTGTGTGTTTCTTTTGAAATAGAAAACGGATTACTAAATTTGCCGGATGAAAACAAAACTTACCATTCCAATTTTACTGCTACTGACTGTACTTCTTTTGGTCAGATGCAAATCGTGCGATTGCGGATTTCAACCCCCAAAGGCGAAAAAGAATACTGTTTGGACAAAGTAATTTTCCATTCAATCTTGCGATTCAATTGCTAAGTTAACAATTTGTAAAGAACCTTAATTTAGGATCAGGTTTCTTTGATACTTTCAAATAAATAGTGTTACTTTTGCAGTGAATTTTAAAGAAGGTTCAATTCATTCTATAATTCTCAAAACGAATAAATTATGTCAAAAATTAAGATTGGTATTAATGGTTTCGGTCGTATTGGCCGACTGGTTTTCAGGGCAGCTGTCGATAGAAGTGATGTAGAAGTTGTTGGCATCAACGACCTTATCGACGTTGATTATATGGCTTACATGCTCAAGTATGATTCAACTCATGGTCGTTTTTCAGGAACAGTTGCTGTTGAGGACGGTTCTTTAGTAGTAAACGGCAAAAAAATTCGTGTTACTGCAGAAAGAAATCCTGCAGACCTTAAATGGGGTGATGTTGGTGCAGAGTATGTTGTGGAGTCTACAGGTCTTTTCCTTGACAAGGCAAAATGTCAGGCACATCTTGATGCAGGAGCAAAAAAAGTTATCATGTCGGCTCCTTCAAAGGACGATACCCCAATGTTTGTAATGGGTGTAAATAACCTGAAGTACACTTCTGAAATGAACTTCGTTTCAAATGCTTCCTGTACAACCAACTGTCTTGCTCCAATTGCCAAGGTTCTTAACGATAACTTTGGAATTATCGAAGGATTGATGACTACAGTTCATGCTACAACTGCAACTCAGAAAACCGTTGATGGTCCTTCAGCAAAAGACTGGCGCGGTGGCCGTGGTGCAGGTCAAAATATTATCCCATCTTCAACAGGTGCGGCTAAAGCAGTAGGTAAAGTAATTCCAGAGTTAAATGGTAAACTTACCGGTATGGCTTTCCGTGTTCCAACTCCTGATGTTTCTGTTGTTGATCTTACTGTCCGCCTCGAAAAACCAGCTTCTTACAAGGCAATCTGCGAAGTTATGAAAGCTGCTGCCGAGGGTGAACTGAATGGTATCCTGGGATATACTGAGGATGATGTTGTTTCAACTGACTTCCAGACAGACCCACGCACATCGATCTTCGATGCAGGTGCAGGTATCGGATTGAACGATCATTTTGTAAAAGTCGTTTCTTGGTATGATAATGAGTGGGGATACTCAAATAAAGTTGTTGACCTGGTTGCTCACATGTACTCGGTTGACCACAAGTAAACGAAATTTATTTTCACTATACATATTTAAAACCTGTCAGAAATATTCTGGCAGGTTTTTTTTTCAGCCCAAATATCATCTGACCCCACTTCAGAATTTCCATTTTCGGGACTCCAATTAAAGGCTTTGAAGGTTTGACTTACCATAACGTGTCATATTTGATAAGGCTGTATCAAAACGTCTTTACCGCGGAATTGTAAGCTGATAAGGAGCGCGGAGGTTACGAAGAATTAATATATTGAAATATAATACTTTGCGCCTCTTTGCGTTTTCACCTTGCGACTTTTGCGTTTAAATTTTTTCCTTTTGATACAACCTCCCTCTTTGTAAACGATTTAATTGGTGCTTTTCCTATGACAAATTTTTATTCTATTCAAATAGAGACGCAATGCTTTGCGTCTCTACGTCTATATAAATCAAATCCCTTCGCCATTCTGGTTGCCGGTACCGCCTTTCTTACCCTTGAATTCGGCTATTTTCTCATCAATAGCTTCGCCAATTTTCAAACCACTTTCTTTTGCACGTTCTATCAGATCGTTAGCCTGTTCCCGGGCCTGCTCTGTCAATGATTCAATTTTTACTCTCATTTCACCATTGTGAAACTCTTCGGACTTCTGATCAAAAAATTCTGTAATCTTTCCGAAAATTCCTGCTACTTTATCATTTGTATTCTTTTCTGGTTCCGGGTCTTTGCCCTTATTTTCTTCGCTCATTGTAATGTTCGTTTTAGATTAATTGCGACCGAAAATTAGCTATAAATATTCCTAATTCATAATACCTATCTTTGCATACTAATTCAGTAATTATGTCTGAAAATAGAATTATTAAGTTATTTGGTATTAAATACCCCATCATACAAGGTGGTATGGTCTGGTGTTCAGGATGGAGGCTTGCATCAGCGGTTAGTAATTCCGGAGGTCTAGGTCTCATAGGTGCCGGTTCGATGCATCCGGAGGTCTTTGAGGAGCACATCCGGAAGACCAAACTAGCTACAAATAATCCATTTGGGGTGAATGTTCCGCTATTTTATCCTGAGATAGAACGGATAATCGAAATTATAATCAGGGAACAGGTGAAAATCGTGTTCACATCAGCTGGAACTCCCAAGAAATGGACCTCTTTGCTTCATGACAACGGTATTATTGTAGCTCATGTAGTATCATCTGCAGCCTTTGCAGCGAAATGCGAGGCTGCGGGTGTTGATGCAATTGTTGCAGAGGGTTTCGAAGCAGGAGGTCACAACGGACGTGAAGAAACGACCACGTTAACCCTGATTCCCCGTGTACGGCAGGAGACCTCCCTCCCATTGATGGCAGCAGGTGGAATTGCCACCGGAAGGGCAATGCTCGCCACAATGATTTTAGGAGCAGATGGCGTGCAGATCGGATCCCGCTTTGCCATTTCAGCGGAATCATCGGCCCACGAAAACTTTAAAAATTATGTGGTTAATTCGGGTGAAGGAGATACCTTATTATCTTTAAAAGATCTGATGCCGGTGAGGTTACTCCGTAATAAATTTTTTGAGGCAGTCAAAAATGCCGAAAATAGTGGTGCATCCCGTGAGGAGCTTCAGGCATTACTTGGTAAAGGCCGTTCAAAAAGAGGGATGTTCGAGGGAGACCTTGATGAAGGAGAACTTGAAATTGGTCAGGTTGCATCTATCATAGATCAGGTATTGCCGGTTTCTGAAATCATGAACAGTCTGATAACAGAGTATGAAATGGTGCGCACTGAATTTCAAAACATTAAATTTTAACAATCAGATTTTGAATGATACAATTTGAAAAAACAATACTCTCCAACAGACTTCGTGTAATTGCCCACAACGATCGTTCCACCCCGTTTGTTGCCGTAAATGTATGTTACAATGTAGGCGCAAAACACGAGAATCCCTCGAGAACCGGATTTGCCCATCTTTTCGAACATCTTACTTTTGGCGGATCCAAACATGTTCCGGATTTCGATACACCTGTACAAAATGTCGGCGGATCGAATAATGCCTTTACAACGAATGATTTGACGAATTATTACATCACTGTCCCTGCAAACAATATTGAAACAGCACTATGGCTCGAATCCGATCGCATGGTTGGACCAAAATTTACAAAGAAAGGGCTTGAAATACAGCGTAACGTTGTGATTGAAGAATTCAGGCAAAGGAACCTGAATAAACCTTATGGTGATACCTGGCACCTCCTGCGTGACCTTGCATATAAGGTTCATCCGTACAGGTGGCCAACAATCGGGCTGACTCCGGAACATATTGAAAAGGCAACGCTCCCTGAAGTAAAAGATTTCTTCTTTCATCATTATGCTCCGAATAATGCTGTCCTGGTGATTTCAGGAAACATAGATACAGACAAAGCACTCCTTTTAGCCGAAAAATGGTTTGGCGATATCCCTGAACGCGAAATTGTAAATAACCGGATTCTTTCAGAACCAGTACAAACCGACGACCGTGAAATTACTGTTTATCGTGATGTTCCTATCGACACGTTTTATATAGCCTGGCACATGAGTTCACGACTAGACGCCAATTTTTATGCCACAGATCTATTTTCAGATATTTTATCCGGAGGAAACTCATCCCGCGTCGAAGAGAAGCTCGTCAAGGGACTTAAAATCTTTAGTGAAGCCGATGTCTTTCTGAGCGGTGAAAATGATCCTGGTTTATTTATTGCAACCGGAAAGATGAATCAGGGCTTAGACTTTGAATCCGGCAAAAAAGCCCTCACTGATGAGATAAAGAGAACAACTACATCACTGGTTTCGTCCCATGAACTTGAAAAAGTAAAGAATAAAATTGAAGCTGAACAGGTTTTTAATGAGATAGGCTACCTTGAAAAAGCAATGCAGCTTGCCTCTTACGAGATACTTGGTGATGCCGGACTTATTAATGAACAGTCAGACCATTACAGAAATGTGACTGCAGAGGATATTCAAAGAGTCGCCAATGATATACTTATAACCGGTAACTGCAACACATTAAACTACTTATCAATAAAAAAATAATTGATGACATTAAAAAGAAATGTTGCTCCACCTGTCTTTGGTGTCGATCGTGTCGAATACATTCAGCCCGACAAGTATCACCTTAACAATGGGGTTGAATTATTCGCAATGAAAAGCGGAGACCAGGAGGTTGTAAAAATTGATTTTTCATTTAAAGCCGGAAGCTGGTACAGTAAGTCCCGTTTAGACAGTACTATGGCGGCGTTGATGCTTCAGGAAGGGACTCCAGGGATGAAAGCCTCCGAAATAGCCAATACTTTTGACTTCTACGGATCTCAGTTCTCCAGTTTTTCATCCTACGATAATAATTATATTTCACTTGTATCGTTAAATAAATACCTTCCCCAATTGCTTCCAATGGTTTCAGAAATTATTCGTGAGGCATCATTCCCTGAGGAGGAATTTGAGATCATGCGTCAGAAAAGGAAGCAAAGGGCGATTGTAGATGCGGGAAGGGTAGGATTACTTGCACAAAAGGAGTTTTTGCGTAATTTATTCGGTAAAGGACATCCTTATTCTCCGGTTTCTTCACCTGACTTCTTCGACACCATCTCTCTTTCTGATGTTAAATCTCATCATTCTAAACATTACAGATCTGATAACATGTCTGTTACGGTTTCAGGATTTGCAGATTCAACAGTAATTCAACTTATTCAGGAAAATTTCAGCTCCACTTGGGGGGACCCGAAACAGGAAGAAGTGACGAATAACTACCAATTACCAGTGGCCGATAAAATGTTGTATATCGAAAAGGCAGGATCCAGTCAAAATGCAATAGCAATGGGAAAACTCTTCCCTACCCAGCACCATCCTGACTTCCCTGGTTTGAAATTACTGTGCACGATCCTAGGAGGTTATTTCGGATCGCGTCTCATGTCGAATATAAGGGAGAAGAAGGGATACACATATTCGATAAACGCCTCCCCTGTCTCATTCCTTCATCATGGTGTTTTTCTTGTATTTGCCGAGGTTAAGACTGAGAAGACAGAGGAGACTGTAAAGGAAATCTTTCGCGAAATGGATCTGCTTAATTCTGAATTGATAACAGAAAAGGAGCTTATCCCTATCCAAAACTATCTTCTTGGAAGGATACTGGAGGATTTTGATGGTCCGTTTGCCAGGGCACAGACATTTTCATCATTAATGGAAGCAGGAATGGACTTTGGATATTACGACAGGCTTATCGATACGATAAAATCTACTACCCCTGCACAGATAAGAGACCTTTCCATAAAATACCTGAACCCGGAAACAATGAGTACGGTTATTGCCGGAGTGAGATAAGTATCCGGCAGGTCGGCTGTTCAGCTTTTGGGCTGTCCGGCAATTCGGGGATTAGGCTGTTCGGCTATTAGGGGATTAGGCTGTTCGGGGATTAAGCTGTTCGGGTATAACATTGAAATTAAATAAATGATGCAAAGATGCTGATATTGCAATTGGACAGTAGCGAGTA
>CAINLJ010000201.1 GCA_903850335.1 uncultured Bacteroidia bacterium
GATTATATCTGCTGCAGCCATCAGCACAGCCTCTTCATTAAGTCAACAGAAATAATAGAATAATAAGGCATTATAACCATTTCAGATTTAACTAATTGACAGAAAACGAAGAACATAAGCCCATTTTGCGCAGGATTGTATCCCTTGACCAATTCAGGGGATTTGCAATCCTGGGAATGATACTTGTAAATTATCTGGGGCGATTTGACTCAATTCCAGACACCATGAAGCACCCCAATTATGGTATGACGTTTGCAAACGCAATCGCGCCCTTTTTTCTGTTTGCAGTTGGAATGGGGTTCAAAATGTCATTTGAAAGGCAAGTCAGAAAATCCAGCCTGTCCAAAGGTCTTTGGACTGCGATAAAACGCTATTTCACACTTATTTTAATTGGTATAGTGATTTATGGTCCGGATTTGAAACTGGGTATCTGGGATGCGCTTGTTGATATTGGATTTGCAGGGTTAATAACCTTGCCTTTTATCCTCACAGGCAGGTGGGTCCGGATTACAATTGCACTTGTTTATCTTATTGGTTATCAATGCATTTTCAGCTTCTCCGCATATGGGGAGTGGACAATGGCGCACAGTATAGACGGCGGTCCGCTGGGAGTTCTCAGCTGGGCTTCAATTCTTATCTTCGGAACTTTATTGATGGATGATCTGGCAGCCCTTGACTCGCGTTCATTTATCCGCCGGTCTCTGATCACTGGCGCATTATTAATGATGTTGGGATGTGCGCTCTCGAATTTTGAACCCCCGACTTTATGGCAATTTTCACAACGCAGCATGACAATTGCATATCCTTTGTTCGCAGCAGGCTTATGTTACGCTGTGTTCATATTTTTTTACTGGCTCTCAGATCTGCGAAGATTTGAAGTTCCCCATCTTACAGCTCTGGGGATTAATCCGCTTGTATTGTATATCGCACAAAATGTCATCATCGAATATCACAGTCATATTCTTGAAAGAAGTGCACCTTTATGGCAGGCATTAAGCGGAGGATTCATAATTTACCTGATTTGTTATGCCATTGCAAGGTACATGGCCAGGAATAATCTGATTGTTAAAATTTAGCCTCTGGCGCATGAAAATTCAAAGAATCTGTACTATTTGAAACTAAATAAAAACTCAGAATATGCTTACCGACAGACGGGATTTCTTAAAAACCTCAGGGATACTGGGCAGCGCTGCATTATTTGGATTTATTCCGTCAACTAAATCCAATAAACAGAATTACAGGACTTTTAGTCTCTGTACAAATACTGAGACTTTAAATAAAAATCCGGAATTCTTTGATCTGATCGTTAGCAGTGGTGTTACGGATGTCTGGCTGCCCTTTTTTCTCAATGGATACTGGGCCTTTCCAATGGAAGACATCCAATCATGGAGGAAGCGTTTTGAGAAAAAAGGACTTGGAGTACAAATACTAACTGTGCCACTTGGACATCCCGGCAATTCGCTTGGCGGCCTGCCAGAATTTGACAGTACACCTAAAAATTGGCCACGGGGCGTTGATATTGATGGAAACAAATATTCTGGTACATCGGTCCACCCAATCATTACTGAAGAGAATATCTCCGTAATCCGGAAAGTCGGCAAAGCCGGATTTAAAAAGTTGTTTCTGGATGATGATTTCAGGCTCGCCAGATCGCCCGGGAAAATAGGAGGATGTTTTTGCAATGACCACCGAAGTGAATTTCTGAACAAGTTCGGGTATTCAGTAACCGACTGGGAAACCCTGAAACAGCAGATAAAAGACCGGCAGCTTACAGACCTTGCAAGAAACTGGATCAATTTTAATTGCGATAACTTAACAAACTCATTCAAAGAACAACAAGCAGCTTCACCTGAAGTTAAGCTTGGAATAATGGTGATGTATCTGGGATCAGAAAAAGCCGGAATTCGGCTCACTGATTACACAGGATCACTGATGAGAGTCGGAGAATTAATGTTCGATGACCGGGCCATGACGCCCGTAAAAGGGAAGACTGACGAACTCTTCAGCGCGCTGTTTCACAGAAGATTTGTCTCGCCGGAATTGGCTTATAGTGAGTCAACTGCCTATCCTGAAGATAAGCTTTCTGCCAGGAACATGGCAGCCAAGCTTCACATTACAACGATTGCAGACATACGTAATACAATGATGATGAGTGGTCTGAAACCATTCCCCTTCACACACTGGACTACCCTTTCTCCTGTTATGAAACATGCAGCTTCGATGCACGGGATCATTGCAGGACAGAAACCAGAAGGCCCCTTAAAACATTACTGGGGAGAAAGTAGCCGGTTAATCGGCGACGATAAGCCATACAGCTTGTTTTTGGCATCCGGTATTCCCTTCGAGGTAACCGATACACCTGCAAAAGACGGTTGGACATTTCTTTCAGATTTTGACTTTCATGATGCAGCCGTAAATAAACTTGTATCGAATGGGACTACCTGGGTTTACAGGGCTAAAACGGATAAAAAACCCTTAAGAATGAGGTTTTTAGAGGAAAATCTAATTGATATATTTGCTTTTAAAAAGGAAATAATTCCTCACTTGGGACCTATTCCCTATGTGAACGAGAATTTACCTGTCGTATGTGCGTGGTATCCGAAGATAAATAAAGTACTGCTTTGGAACCTATCAGAAACAAAAGAAAGGTTCACAGTTATCTGCTCCGATAAGCAATATTCAGTTGAAATTGCAGGACTCGATGCAGAAATTGTCAGTTTATGAAATTTTAAGAATCCAATCCATTATGAAAAAAAGAAATTTATTGACCCTCTCCTTGTTGATCTCAGTCCTCTTTTTTGATCCGGTTATTGGCACTGCTCAAAAGGTAGATCTGAGCAAATCGAAAATATTTTTTAATGCGAATGCTCATTCTGAAATATTCAACACTGCCATTCGCACGCTTCGGGAGGAGGTAAATAAACGGACAAAATTAAATCTTCAGGTGGGATTTCAAAAGCCAAATGAAACATGTATCATATTGGCAACCAAGGATGATGAAAGAGTAAATGGGGTTATAATCCCCAAGCATCCGGGTCAGAATCTGTCTGAAATGAAGCCGGAAGGGTACCGTATTTTTTGTGAAACCCAAAATAGCCGGAAATTTCTCTGGATCATTGGTTGTGATGATCGCGGAGTGCTTTTCGGGATAGGGAAATTACTCCGGACGGCGTTAATGTCCCGAAACAAATTTGAGCTCACCGGACCGTTGGACTTTGCTTCGTCACCAATGCAGCCGATCCGGGGCCATCAATTAGGATACCGGAATCATGCGAATTCTTATGACGCATGGGATGTGAAAAAATATGAACAATATATCCGGGATCTTGTGATTTTTGGCACAAATGCAATTGAAACGATTCCGTTAGGTGACAAGGACGACAGTGTTTTGTTTCCAATACCACCTGAGGAAATGAATATTCATATCAGCGAAATGTGTGCATTATATGGCATAGATTACTGGATCTGGACTCCAGTATCGGCCGATTTATCGAACAAGGTGAAGGTTCAGGCCGAACTGGATCGTGCTGAAGCATTTTACAGGTTATGTCCTAAACTGGATAATGTGTTCTTCCCGGGGGGCGATCCGGGGGAAAATCATCCAAGGGATGTTATGCCTTTTCTGAGGGAACTGAATGAAAGACTGCAGAAGTATCATCCGGGGGCAGGAATTTGGATTTCGTTACAGGGATTCAATGCTGAAAAAATTGATTATTTTTATAACTATCTGGATAAGAATAATCCTGACTGGTTAAGGGGTGTGGTTACAGGACCAGGCAGTCCGCCAATGGCTGAGACGCGTTACCGGCTTCCGAAAAAGTATCTTCACCGGAACTACCCGGATATTACACATAATGTAAGGTGTGACTATCCCGTGCCGAACTGGGATCAGGCTTATTCACTAACCATTGGCCGCGAAGGGATCAATCCCAGACCAAACTATTATTCAAAAATTCAGGCAGCCTCTTCCACGCTCACCGATGGATTTATATCCTATTCTGACGGATGTCATGATGATGTTAATAAAGTGATTTGGAGTATGAGCAGCTGGGACAACACCTTAGAGCCTTATGACATTCTTGTAGATTATTGCCGTTATTTCTTCGGCTCCGGCCTTGCTCAAAAAGGTGCGGAAGGAATTAATGCGCTAGAACACGACTGGGTTGGACCGATCAAATCAAATGGAGGTATCGAAACCACCTTTGAATACTGGAAAAATCTTGAAAAAGAGAATCCTGAACTTCTCAATAACTGGCGTTGGAAGATGCTGGTTCTAAGGTCATATTATGATACTTATCAGCACAGGAGAAAGATTTATGAGCAAGGACTTGAAAAAGACGCAAATAAAATTCTTGCTATGGCAAATGAAAAGGGCTCTGAAAAAGCGATGAACGAAGCCCTTGAGATTGTAAACAGAGCTGATACACACCCTTTAAATACTGATCTGCATGATAAAATTGTTCAGTATTGTGATGATTTATTCCATCTGATTGGGCTACAGACTGACGTAAAACATTATCATGCTGCAAATTCTCAAAGGGGCTGCATACTGGAGTTTGTCAATTACCCACTTAACAACCGTTGGTGGCTGGCAGATGAATTCAAAAAAATTGATTCAATGCCTAAAGAAGAAATGAAGCTTGAACGGCTTGAGGTGATAAGGAAATGGGAAAACCCGGGCCCGGGAAGTTACTATGATAATATTTCAAACATTGAAACCGGGCCACATGTCGTGACTACTTCCTATGATGGAACAGATGTAGCCTGGTGGAACGGTGGATACAGCCGCGAACGGCTCTCTTCGCAGCTCTACCAGATCGATCCGGTTCTTGAATATTCCAATCTGGATTTTAATGCCAGATACAAGATCCGGGTAAGTGGGTACGGAGATGCCTTGATTCGGGTCGACGGTGAAAGGCTCGAGCCCATCCTATACAACAAAGGTATCGGAGAGTTCAAGGAATTCGTTATCCCTAAATCGGTAACCCAGGACGGTAAAATGCGGGTTACCTTTGACCGTCCTGAAGAATCACACCTGCGTTGGACTAAATATTCCCATATATCGGAGGTATGGCTAATTAAACAATAAACTCAATAAATATATTATATCTATTTAATATTTAGACAAATGAAATTAAAATCTATTTTTCAGAGATCCTTTTTAATTACGATTTCAATATTGCTTTTTCAGTATGCAGGAGCTTATGCTCTCGACCTTAGTAAATCTGCTATTCTGGCCTCCCAATCTATTAATTCACCGGTAAGGGAAACGGCAATCCGCATTTTACAGGAAGAAGTTGCCAAACGTACTTCCATCAATCTTGCCCAAATCTCAAAATTGGATAAGAACTGTCTGATTGTTCTGGCAACTATTAAGGACAAGGAAGTAAATGGGTTGGCAGTTCCAGGACCCCAGGGCGATGATCTGCCGGAAACCAGACCAGAAGGATTCCGTGTTGTTGCTGACAATGCCGGAGGTCATGGCATTCTTTGGCTCATTGGCGCCGATGATCGTGGGGTGATATTTGCAATAGGACATTTTCTGAGAACCGCTGAATTAACCAAAAGCAAGATCATTTTCAACAAAAGTGATGAGATAGCTACCTCTCCAGCCTATCCGATTCGCGGTCACCAGATTGGTTACCGAAATACAGCCAATTCATGGGATTCATGGAATCCGAAACAATTCGAGACCTATTTTCGGGAACTGGAGCTCTTTGGAGCCAACAGCATCGAGAATATTCCCTTTCATGATGGTCCTTTAGGTCCGAATATGAAGTTCCCAAGGGATTTTATTAATACCAAAATGTCTGAGATATGCAATACCTATGGACTGGATTACTGGGTATGGACACCCGCTGATGTTGACCTTTCGGATCCCGTAAAATTTAAGGATGAAGTTGAAAAACATGCAGCATTTTATAAGAGTTGTCCAAGACTTGACGGTGTCTTTTTCCCGGGGGGTGACCCTGGCTCCAACCATCCAAAATTTGTAATGCCTTTCCTGAAAGAGGTTGCGGCGGCGCTTCATAAATATCATCCCAAGGCCGGAATGTGGATCTCTCTACAGGGCTTCAGTGACGAACAAGTAGACTTCTTTTACGATTACCTCGAAAAGAACAGCCCGGCCTGGCTGGCAGGCGTTGCAACAGGACCAAGTAGTCCGGATCTTGCAGCCACACGTTTTCGGCTTCCAAAGAAATACAAACACCGTCATTATCCGGACCTGACACACACAATCCGTTGTCAGTATCCAACAGAAAACTGGGATCAGGCATTTGCACTTACCGAGGGGCGTGAAGTATGCAATCCTCAGCCTTTTTACTATGCCAAAATACATAATCGTTATGCCCCATTTACGGATGGGTTTCTATCATATTCAGATGGAGTTCACGATGATGTGAACAAAGCCACCTGGAGTCAGATGGGTTGGAATCCCGATAAAGATGTCCGGCAGGTAATGATCGAATACTCCCGTTTCTTTTTCGGGAGTCAGGTAGCCGAGGCTGGAGCCGACGGGATTCTTGCTCTTGAACGCAACTGGGTGGGTCCTGTCGAAGAAAACGGAGGCATTGAAACTACATTTGCCTTTTGGCAAAACCTTGAGGCCAAACATCCGGAACTAAAGGGAAACTGGCGCTGGCAACAACTGGTCATGCGTTCCTATTACGATACCTATGTGAAGCGAAGGAAAATATATGAACAAAATCTGGAAAAAGATGCCAATCAGATATTGGCTCAAGCACCAAAAAAAGGTTCAGATAATGCTATGCAACAAGCTATTGATGTGGTTAATAAAGCAGATAAGGAACCAATTTCACCCGAACTCAGAAAGAAAATAGTCGATTATTGCGAGGCTCTTTTTCAATCTGTAGGAATGCAGACCAGTGTTAAAAAATACAACGCCAGTGGTGAAGAGCGCGGAGCGATTCTCGACTTTATTGATTATCCTTTAAATAACAGATGGTGGCTTACCGACGAATTTGCAAAAATCAAAAAGATGTCTTCGGAAAAGGAGAAGCTCGATCGTCTTGAGATCATCCGTACCTGGGAAAACCCGGGACCCGGAAGCTATTATGATAATATTTCAAACATCTCAAAAGGGCCACATGTAAAGACAACAACCGAAGATGCTACTGATTTTGTATGGTGGGATGATGGTTTTAGCCGGAAAAGACTGTCAACACAACTTTACCAGAATTTTCCAAGACTCGAATATACTGATCTGGATCCAAATGGTCATTATACCATCCGGATTGCAGGATATGGTGACGCCTTGTTACGGGTTGACGGTGAAAGAATTGCACCTATTGTTTATAATAAAGGGCTTGAGGAATTTAAAGAATTTCAGCTCGCACCTAAATATGTAAGTGACGGTAAATTGGAGGTTACCTTTGATGTGCCTGAAGAATCGAAACTAAACTGGCGATCACATTCCAAGGTTTGTGATATCTGGTTATTAAAAAGATAATGAACAACCAGCTAATCAGTTATATCGCCCCGGGGGCTCCTGCTACAAGAAGGCCTGCAGGAATAGAATCCAATAGTCTTGCATTTCTAAGACCAGAGATTGGGTTCACCCCCAGGTGGTACAGTAAATCATTAGGGATTGTCTTTGATGAAAGATGGCACAGTGATCCTTCCTACCGAAAACAAACCAGAATTGCTATGGCCGTTGAGCTTGAGAAAAGGTTTCCCGAAAAGGCAATTGGCAGAAATGGTGACGGAAGCCTTGACTTGCTTACCGGGACCTATGGTGCGTCTGCCATTGCTGCTATTTATGGCGTCCCCATCAGGTATGACGTGGAACAATGGCCCATTTCGGAACACAAGTACCTGACCGAGCAGGATATTGATAATCTGACACCTCCCGATCTTGAAAATAATCCGTTCTTCAATTCTCTGATGAATCAGGTCCAATGGATCGCTGACAATGAAGGAAAGATCAATGGTTATATGAACTGGCAGGGCGTTCTGAACAATGCCCAGCGTCTCAGGGGCCAGGATATCTTCATGGATATGTTTTTGGCTCCTGAAAGGACAATGCACCTGTTCGAATGTGTAAGCACTACTATGATTGAGGCAGCAAAAATTGTCCATCGCGAGCAGAATAAGTTTGCCGCAGAACTGTCATTTTTCACGTTAAGTAACTGCCTTGTGAACATGGTTGATCCTGGGTTGTACGAAGAATTTCTACTCCCCTTTGATCAGAAAATTGCAGCGGCGTTTGATGTAATTGGCATTCATAATTGTGCCTGGAGCGCAACACCTTATCTGGATTCCTATTCAAAAATTCATGGAATAACTTATCTGGATATGGGTCAGGATTCGGATTTATTAAAGACAAGGGACCTGTTCCCCGACACGCGACGTGCAATCATGTATACCCCAATGGAACTGGCCAATAAACCACTAAATGAAATACGGAAAGATCTGAATCACATAGCTGCCGAATATGGACCCTGTGACATTGTTGCGGCAGATATTGAGCACGGCACACCAGACAACAAAATATTGGAATTCATAGATTTATGCAAGGTTATTTCAAATGAATATTAATAGTTTCTCACTATGAAAAAAGATAAAAAAATGAGACAATTAAGAATAAGTCTGATCCTGTTTGCTTCTGTTTTTGCAACAATTCAAGCATTCGGACAGACAATCCCCGGGATTAAATGCGGAAAATATCTCCAGGAGATCAAAACTGAAATTCAACTGCCAAAGAACATTGAGACACCCATTTCAAAACTATTTAAAAAGGGAAGCCTGATCACCGCGATAGCCACAAATGGGGTATTTCGTTATGAGAATAATAAATGGACAGGCGAACCCTTTGGTGCAGGATGGCGAACAGCAACGACGGATCCGAAAGGTGAAATCTGGCTTGCTTCTTCGAAGGTTATTCAGAAAGAAGGAGATTTAAATCCCATTATTTTAACGGAATATGCATCGAAAGACACCATTATCTGCTTGCTTTGGGAGGATTCAAAGACGTTGCTCGTCGGAACAACACGGGGGCTGCTTTCTTATGACGGTGACTGGAAACTGGTTGCATTTTCGAAAGGGAAACGTATAAACTCGATCCTGAAAGACAATTCAGGCGATCTTTGGGTTGCTACGAACGATGGTTTGTTACGTCGTATGAAAGACAACTGGGTTAATCTGGATGATGATCTTATGGCCTATGGACTCAGGCGTTCCTATTTTTCGTTGGATTACAATTCAAAGAAGGACGATTTGTATTTTGGTGGTCTTTTCTCGGCCGGATGTATTGCCGGAGATGGTAATCACTGGATTGCAAGAGGTTCCGATGGTCTACCCTACGGTCCGGTTACAATCATCAAAAATTCCAGGGATGCACTGTGGCTTGGGACTGACCGTGGCGCAATCAAAAAGGATAAAGGGTGGCATTATTATAATGGAAAACGCTGGTTGTCTGATAATAAAGTCCTTGACATTCTTCCATTGGATGAACGAACTACATGGGTAGCCACACCAAAGGGGATCAGTCAGATTCAGCAGGTTGAAATGACCCTTGCCCAAAAAGCTGCATCCTTTGAGGAGAGGATTAAACTGCGACATGACCGTTATGGCATGGTAAGTAGTTCGAGGCTAATGACTCAGGGCGACTTATCGACTAGTCGGACGGGCACTGATGACAATGACGGCTTATGGACTTCCATCTATCTGGCTGCCGAATGTTACAGATATGCAATCACAAAGGATCCTGATGCTAAGAAAAATGCGATAAAGGCTTTTGAAGCTATGGAGAGGCTTGAAACGATCACAGGAATTAAAGGGTTCCCGGCAAGGTCGTTGGTGGCTGCAGATGAGAGTACAGGTCAGGGTGGGGAATGGCACCTAACTCCCGACAAGAAATGGAAATGGAAGGGAGATACAAGTTCGGATGAAATAGTGGGCCATATGTTTGCCTATCCGCTTTTTTATGACCTGGTTGCCGAAGGGGCCCTGAAAGACCGGGTCAGAAATCTTGTCCACAGGATCATGACTCATATTGTTGATCACAACTTTCAACTTATTGATCTCGATGGAAAAGCTACCAGGTGGGCAGTATGGACTCCGGATTCGATCAATTTCTCCAATAACTGGTGGTATGAAAGGGGTATTAATTCGATGCAGATTCTTGCTTTTCTAAAGGCAGGTTTGCATGTAACGGGTGATCAGAAATTTGAAAAAGCCTATCAGAAATTGATAACAAAGCATCATTATGCGGATAATATGGTGGTTCAGAAAATGTATGGCCCCTTCGACCTTAATCATTCTGATGACGAACTTGCATTTCTTCCCAATTACACCTTGATGCGCTATGCCAATGACAAGGTAAGTCAGTCCAATTTTATCAGCAGCACGCAACGAAGCTGGCACATTGAGCAACCGGACCGAATACCTCTCTGGAACATTATATCGAGTGCGGCGCTTCATAAGGATTGTGATCTGAAGGTTGCACTCGAGGAATTACAACTTATTCCAATGGATCTGATTACCTGGACGATGGAAAACAGTCATCGCTTGGATCTGCCTAAAGATCAGCTTAGTGACCGGTTCGGCAAGGCCCAGGCTATTCGTCCGGTCCCCACACCGGAACGAGGCATAACCAAATGGAACAGCAATACGTATGTTTACGATTCAGGATCTGATGGTTATGGAGAAGACGACGGGGCATACTTCCTCCTGCCCTACTGGATGGGAAGATACCATGGCTTCTTTATCGGAGAATAGAAATTCAAACTTCACAGGATTTAGCCTAACTCACTGACATGTTAATTTTAACTTTCGGAGTTAGCCTAAATTACTGTAGTCGTCTTAAAGTTATCAATATAAAATCCTGCATTAAAAACAGGCTCATCTGCACCTGCTAGTGGAGGTGCTGTTTTCTGATTTGGTGTTTTTCGGTTTGGAGTATCGCGGTAAGGACCGGTTCTGAAAGATACCCTTTCAACTGAGTTAACAGCCTCAGCAAGCTTTGCATCTTTGAGCACCATCTGTCCGTCGATAAAAACGCTGAAGCTTCCAAAAGTTTGAGTATCAAAAGATATTTTCAAATCATACCATTGACCGGATCTGTATTTCTGCAATAAAACATCTTTGGAACCATCCAGGGCACTGATATTTCCCTTCGAATCAAATGTTATCCGTACAGGTCTGTTTCCAAACTGATCTGTGACATCTATATCCAGCATTCCATTCACACTCTGTCTCGGACATACTTTCACAGACATTTCACCTTTTTTAGTCTCCTGAAATACCCTGATTGCCCTTGCATAATCATAGGGATCTTTATCCTCGAGCAAAAGGCTTTTGTTTTCGGACGATGGGAAATCCACAATACCAACAGGTGCCCATTTTGGTGCATAAATGTTCCAGTCTGTTACCTCACCCCCGGGAACCATGTTATTAAAATTATCCGTCACATCACCTCTTACACTCTGGCGAATGGGCAGTGATATTCTGCTGATCCAAATATCTTCCTTGTTCATGCTATAGCTCAGCCACATATTATTTCCGGGAGGATTGCCATTCCCTTCGACGATTCCACGCATATAACACGGACCGAAATCTTTCCACCGGCCCATAAACCTTCGTGGGGGAACCTCGCCCTGAACGAGCAACATATTGTCGAAGCGTATTCCGTCGCCACCTGAGGTTACAATAAGCGGATATCTGTATTCGTCAAGTTCAACAGGATTATAACAAAGAGCATACCGGCCATCTTTTGTTGCCTGACCCCACATTTTACCACCTGCCATAATGAGTGTCGGAGATTTTACAGGATCACTGAAATGTACTCCGTCGTCAGACAAGGCGCATCGTGAGCGTTTCCATAAGCCAACAACCTTCCCATCTTTTCGATGGTAGTAATTGAAGGCTTCGCCTGCTTTTGTAATCGAATAAAATCCGTCAACGCCATGGTCTTCATCCCACCATTGCATCGTTTTAAGTTTGTCGGCCAATAATGATTTGCAAGCCTCCACGAACCCGTTGTCGTTCGATTTGGTATAAAAAGGGTAGCTTGTATTTGACTCATTCCACTTTGTATGACTGCTGTATCTTATGAAATAGATTGGTCCATAGGATCCGTCTTTATAAGCTTCACGAACTACACGGCCAATGCCACCCTTAAGGAAAGGGTCCTCCGTATGACCATAAAAAGCAAGAACCAGCAATCTCCCATCCGGGGCAACATAAAATCCCATACGCTGATGCATCATGTAACCCGTGTAACCTTTGGGAATCTTTACGCCCGCAGGTGCCTTATAGGGTGGAAATACAACAACCGGCTTATTCCAGATCCGACCATCATCAGATGTTGTGATCAGTGTTTGTCCGGGTGCTATATGCTCATCGGCAAGATTACTGAGATATTGCTGATAAAACTTATTATTCCAGTAACATAGGTTAGAACCGTGATTATAAGTCCATCCATGATCGTCAGAAAATTCCGGATGAGTTCGGTTAGCCCTCATTGTCTGACGGCTTTCGGTGCCTATTGCATACCTTAGGCGACCTTCGTGAAGATTAGGATCTATTGCCACACCGCCAACATAGCGTATTGGCTCATTTATACTGCCCGTCTGGCACCTCCCTGGCAAACTAATCCAGGTTAAGATAAGGAGTAACGAATACCGGGTAATTCTGATCAATTTTAAATTTCCCATCATGTTTAAATCTATTTTTTGTCTGTTAACACTATCTGAATTGTCATCTCCCTCCCCAATTTATATTCGGTTTATTCCCCAAAACATATTTCAGGGTCCCGCCATTTACAATATCAGCAAAGAAAATCCACGATTTTTGCAGTGGTTTTCCGTTAAGTGTTGCACTCTGGATGTAAACATTTTCCGGAGTATTGTTTTCTGATATAATCACAAAGCTTTTACCCTTATGATATTTCGGATCCAGTGTTATCGTAATCTTACTAAACAATGGAGCGGTCAGATCAACAATTGAGTTCGCTGTCACTCCCCCGTTCATCTCGAAAAGACCCATAGCTGTGATTACAAACCAGCCACCCATCTGCCCTTCATCTTCATCACCTTCCCAGCCATGATAAGGGGTATCGCCATAATAAGAGTTTAAGATAGCCCGGGTATATTTCTGTGTCAGCCAGGGCTTTCCCGAATAATTAAAGAGATAGGAAGCCTGAAGGTTCACCTCATTCCCCTGATTGATATAATATTCGCTGATCTTACTCTGCACCCGGTCCAGTGCATGTGCTGCGAACAAAAACTTCTCAGATTTCTGAAATCCCTCTTCAAGTCGTTGGTTGAACAACTCTTTTCCCATGAGTTTCACCACTCCGGGAATGTCGTGAGGGACATAAAAACTATATTGCCATGCATTCCCTTCGCTCCAAAGCTCACCGGAGAATATGTTATTATCAGTTTTCCAGTTCCCTTTCGAATCACGTGGCATCTGCCATTTTACATCAGGGTTAAACTGATTCTTCCAGTTGTCTGACCGTTTGATAAAAAACGAATAATCATCCGGCTTCCCGGTTTCCTTTGCCAGTTGAGCCGTGCAGAAATCTGTAAACGAGTAATCCAGTGTGCGCGACGAGCGACGTGATATATCATAAGGAACATAGCCTAGCTTGTTGTAAATATCAAGCCACTCCATTCCGACATTTCCCGTTTTATCCAGTTTCTTCCCTTGCTCAGTAGCGTTATGCTTCACTGCACCCCAGAGAAGGTTAGTGTCATAATTCCTGATCCCCTTCTGCCAGGCAGATACCATGAGCGCGATCTCATGGGTAACTCCCATAACGCGGGTATGTTCCAGACCTGTAGGTCCATTATTAGTCCACCCGGTGTGTTTGAATAATTCAAGCTGTGTAGAGACCCAGTTATTCATGATACCCGGGGCGATAAGAGACAGGATTGTATTGAAGTTCCAGTAGGTATTCCAGAAGGCATCACCTCCATAAATATCTTGTCCTTTAGGTAGTTGCCGGATTTCTTCGAATGGATCGCAATATCGCCCGTCCACATCGTTCCAGGTCTGTTTGGCGAAGCTGCGGTAAAGGTTTGTATAAAATTTCTTCTTATCGTTTTCCCTTCCTTCCACTCTTATCCTGGAAAGCAAATCATTCCATTGTTTATGCGCGGCACAAACGACCTTATTGAAATCCCATTGAAATCCCCCAAGTTCGGTTTCCAGGTTTCTGCGGGCACCATCCAGATCGACAAGTGAGAGTCCGACTTTAAGCATCACCGGTTCTCCTGCTTGAGTGGTATAGTTAACAAAGGCGGCCACATCACCTGATCCACTGATTAATGTGGTATTTTCGATAATTGAATCATTAACCCATCCGCCCATACTCTTAAAGGGTTTGCTGAATTGAATGGAGAAATGGAGTTTATACTCCTGGTTTTTGGTTGACGGCACAATCGTATTGGCATAACCTTCGACCAAACTATCGTTTACCATGACAATTTTAGCATCTGTGATCTCAGCCTGATCTTCAGCCGGAAAGAGCAGACTGAGAATGATTCTGGCTTCAACTGTTTTATCAAAGGTATATTTATGAAATCCGCATCGGGTTGTTGCTGTCAGCTCTGCCTTACAACCGGCATCATATAAATAGCAGGAATAATATCCGGGCAATGCTTTTTCTGTAGCTTTATCGATACGGGAATGATACCCTGCGCTTGCCCCGCGATAGGGTCGGTCCGGAGCTCCGTCATCCTTTGTAAAATCTTGTATCGCAGGCATTACACGTAAACCGGACATTGTCCATGCATGAATATGACTAAATCCTGAGACGTTCATCAATGAATATTCATAACCTCCCATCCATCCTGAAGCCTGATTGTCGGGACCAAGCTCGACCATTCCATAGGGTACAGAGGCATAGGGACCTAGCATCCAACGGGAATTTGATGTACCGGTAAACACATCAACATAATCGATGGGCTGTTTAGTAGGTTTGAGACCTGCATAACCCATGAAACTAATCAAAAAGAAAAGAAGTAAGATTCCGGATTTCATGGTTTAGTGAATGGATTATTCGCTTTTTATGGGCTTATTCCTTTCCTCTATCGCCTATAAACTGGTCATCCTTATTCTTAAACAGTACATTAAAAGTAGTAAGTGAACCATAAATGCGCGTGATATACTGTTCTAAATCAACCTTTTCTTCATCTGTGAGGTTGCTTGCATTAATCCGTTGTTCCATCACCCGGATCCGGTCCCGAACCATAACTATTTTGTGGAAAAATGTTTCAATAGGAACTTCTTTTTCCCTGAGTGATTTATCGCCAGGGAAGAGTACCATCCTTCCTCCTGTCCACTTCTGACCCAGCGGGACAGTTTCCTGAACATCGCTGAAGCGTCGTAAAACGCGCGTAAGGCTCTTTTCCATCTTTTCGTAGGTTGCCAGATCAGATGGTGTATCAATGGCTTCGATGATTTCAAGTCCTTGATAATCACGCATGATCTGTTTTACGCCAAAATCGACAAATCCTATTTCCCAGGCATCCGAGCGTATTTGAACGATGACCCCTTTACCCATCTGTGGATGCTTTACCCGTGACCCGACGCCCAATACAATGTCTGACATACTTTGAAATCTTTAAATTAGTTCTGATTACAAATATAGAAAATCAACAATATTTTTTTATTGCGTCGAGTGCCAATTCTGAACCCAGTGTAGCGGCTTTCTCAAAATCCATAGCTGCGTCATATTGCTGACCCAGATCGAGCCTCGCAAGTCCGCGTGAATAGTAGGCTTCAGCTTCATCCGGATTTAACCGAATTGCCTCCGAATAATCAGAAACGGCACTGTTGTAGAGTTTTAAATGGCACTTTGCATCACCTCTGTACTGGAATATCTTGGGGTAACCGGGATCAATCCCGATCACTTTGCTGTAATCTTCTACGGCTCCCTTAAAATCATCAGCGGCATTTTTGGCTTTACCCCTGCTAAACAAGGCAATTACATTTGCAGGGTCAAGGGATAAAGTAAATGAATAGTCTGCAATAGCCCCTGAAAAGTCGCTAAGTTTGCATTTTGCATGACCAGTCAGGTTATAAATCAGAAAGTACTTTGGATTAATCAGGATGACTTTGTTGTAATCTGATATGGCTCCCTTGTAATCATTCAGGGAGTCTTTTGCAATTGCACGGTTATACCAGGCAGTAATATCCGATTCATTCAGTCTGATAGACAAATTAAAATCGTTTATGGCCCCATTGAAATCCCCGAGTGCATTCTTTGCCAGACCTCTGCTGCAAAAAGCCAAAGAATCAGCAGGTTCGAATGAGATTGCTTTTGAGTAGTCGGCAATAGCAGCTTTGTAGTTTCCTGTCAGGTAATAGCTTACCCCACGATTGTAGTATGCCTCAACATGTAATGGATCGATGGCTATGGCAGCAGTATAGTCAGCGATTGCTCCATGAAAATCCTCAATAGTATTCTTAGCAAATCCCCGGTTATAAAATGCGGTAGCATCTTCGTTATCAAAGTTTATTGCAGCTGTATAATCAGCAATGGCACCTCTGTAATCTTCGAGCGCATTTTTGGCATTCCCGCGATTGTTATAGATCAACCCATAGCCCGGATCAATAGTCAGAGCAAGGGAATAATCCTTTATTGCACCACCAAAATCACCCAGACTATACCTGGCGTTACCCCTATTATACACTGGTTCAGGATTATCGGAGTCTTCATTTATTGCTTTGCTGTAACTCTCTATTGCACCCTGATAATCCTCCGCAATAAACTGTTCATTCCCAATTTGATTATAACCTGCACCATATTTAGTTTTCCCGACATTCATTGAATTGATTTTTTTCCTTTGCGATAAAGTTAACTTTCTTTTGATACAAGCATTACAACAATCGAAGGTAAAAGGTTCAGGACTTTAAATAATTCACTGCAAGTCCTTTGATATTCAATTAAATTATACTATACTTGAAAGATCAAATTAAACATCCACAGGTTAGTGCGAGGGCACGATTTTGTGAAAATTATCACCTAATAAATAATTCAATGAAAACTATTTTTACCTTTTTTGGAATTGTTCTGGCTTCGCTATTCATTATTTCGTGCGATGTCAAACCTAAAGTTGAACCCGTGAAGAAGACCGATATCAGCGAATTTCTTGGTCAATGGACTATTGACATCCATGGCGGATCGGTAGGATGGCTCGAAGTACGCCAGGAGAAGGATTATCTGGATGCTGATCTTTTGTGGGGTGGCGGTAGTGTTGTTCCTGTCGCAAACGTTTATCTTGCAGGAGATAAATACCTTATTGTTACCAGAATTGACAAGGTTGTCAGAACAAAAGATGCAAATAACGAACCTATCCGGTCACATATAGTCTCCAACTGGCTTGAAGTACAAAGAAAAGGAGATAAGATAGAAGGTTATATTTACACTCCTCACCGTAATGGGATAGGACTTGACTCGACCTCATTTGTTGGAACTAAACTTCCGGCTCCACCCCCTGCTCCCGATTTAACGAAGGTGAAATTTGGTACACCCATAAACCTCTTTAATGGAAAGGATCTGACTGGCTGGAGATTGATCAATGAGAAACAGAAAAATGGATTCTTTGCCAAAGATGGAGTTCTTTGTAATGATCCTGTTCAGGTTGAAGGTGCTCCACATGTAAGCTATGGTAATCTAAGAACAGATCAGGAATTTGAAGATTTTAATCTTAAACTTGAGGTAAACGTTCCGGAAGGCAGTAATAGTGGCGTTTATCTGCGTGGAATGTATGAGGTTCAGGTTGTCGATTCATATAAAAAAGGTCTTGATCCTCACAATATGGGAGCGGTTTACAGTCGTATAACCCCAACTTCTAGTGCCGAAAAGCCTGCAGGCACGTGGCAAACTATGGATATTACGCTTTGTGAACGTCATGCGACAGTAATCTTAAATGGCGTTAAAATTATTGATAATCAGCCGATCTATGGTCCTACAGGAGGTGCGATGAAATCGGATGTTTTCACACCTGGTCCTATCTATCTTCAAGGAGACCATGGTAAGATTTATTACCGGAATCTTGTTTTGACTCCTATAGTCAAATAAGGATTTAACTCTTAAAATTATAAAAGAGGTTGTCTTAAATTTCGGGACAACCTCTTTTTATTTTTATCCCTGGGGGTGGCTGTTCTAAATAAACAATTTATAACATATGAATAACTAATTTACGATAATTTATATTACATTTGTATATATAAAGTCATTGCCTCACCGACTTTTATCAACGATCCGACCACTTTTTCATTCAGAATGTCTTTTCAGCGAACCTTTAGCAAACCATGAAGAAGGAAGAGAAAAAGATGAAGCCATCAATTCGTCAAAAGGCAGAAAACCTGGCCAGGATGAGGTCGTCGAAGGTTTCAGCGGATATGGCTGTCTATGACATGCACCAGCTCCTCCAAGAACTCGAGATTCACCAGATTGAACTGGAATTGCAAAATGAGGAACTTTACCTTGCAAAGGAGCGTACAGATATCTCGGTTGAGAGGTTTACCGAATTATACGATTTTGCACCGGTCGGCTATTTTACACTTTTAAATAACGGCGAAATCATTGAGGTAAATCTCTTTGGATTACAATTATTTGGAAGAGAAAGATCCCGGCTTTTATCCGGCAGGTTTGGATTCTTTGTCAGCGATGGAACAAAACCTATCTTCAACCAGTTTCTCGAAAATATATTCTCAGAAAAACCGAAGGAAACCTGTGAAGTTATCCTTGTTACTGAAAAAAACAACCAGCTGTTCGTACAATTGAACGGTATTCTCTCTGCAAATAAAGATCATTGTCTTGTTACTGTTACAGATATTACCTCTTTAAAACGAAGAGAAGAATCCCTGCTTGCCAAAGAGAGAGAACACCGGAACAATTTTATTTTCCTTCATTCAATTCTTGAAAGTCCCAATAATATCATCATTTGTTCGTTGGATAAAGACTATTGTTACATTGCATTTACAAAGTTTTATGAGCAAATGGTAAAAAACTTCCAGGGAGTTGATATTTACATTGGGATGAATATACTGGAGAACATGCCCTATCAGGAAGATAAGGCAATAGCCAGGAAGAATTTTGACCGGGCCTTATCAGGTGAATACTTCATTATGGATGAAGAATACATGCATGAGAATTTATCCAGCAACTATTACGAAAATTATTATAGTCCTTTAAAGGATTCTGACGGAAACATCGTTGGTTTATCTGTTTTTATAATTGACATCACGAAGCGGAAAAATGCTGAACAAAAGGTCCTCCGTTTGGATACAATTTATTCGGTTAGAAGTGAGATCAATAAGCTAATTGTAGTGGCTCAGGAGCCGTCAGTCCTCTTTGAAGGGATATGTCAGATTGCAGTTGAATACGGACAATTCCGGATGGCCTGGATTGGAATAATTGATGAATTAAATGGACTTATCGTTCCGAAATACTCAGCTGGCAAGGAAAAAGATTACCTTAAAGGACTTAGGATCTCAAGCCAAAATGACAAATTCGGATGTGGTCCATCCGGGACTTCAACCCGGGAGGGAAGATGCGTCATCTGTAATGACATTTCAGTTGATGAAAAGATGCAACCGTGGCGGGAAATAGCTCTTAAATCCGGTTTTTTCGCCTCGGCTTCAATTCCTATTCGTTGTAATGGTGTTGCAATTGGAACTTTTGCGATCTATTCTGAAAAACCGCATGAGTTTGGACAGGATTCAGAAAGTCTGTTAAATGAAATAGGAAATGATTTATCGTTTGCCTTGGATGCCATGGAGGCGGGGAAAAGGAGGAAACAGGTCGAGGAGCTCTTAAAAGTGAGTGAGGAAAAATACAGAACAGTCTTCGCTACAGATACGAATGCATTGTTTCTAATTGAAAAGGAAAGTTATAATATTCTGGATGTGAACGATGCCGTCTGTTCGCTCTTTGGCTATCCGAGGGATGAAATAATCCGTATGAAGATTACAGAATTATCAGCTGAACCGGAGAAGACCAAAAGGTCTATAGCTGAGAATCAAACAAGGGTGGAACTTCGGTATTACAGGAAGAAAGATGGATCAGTGTTTCCGACAGATATTTCAACTACTCAGTTTTTGCTGGTGAATAAGATGGTAATTTTCGCTTCAGTGCGAGATATCACCGAACGTGAAAGTAAAAATCTGGAAATAAAATATAAAACAGAAGAACTTCAGAAGATTAATTCCGAAAAAGACAAATTTTTTTCGATTATCTCGCACGATTTGCGCGCACCCTTCAATGGTTTCCTTGGTCTTACCGAGATTCTGTCCGAAGAGGCATCTCAATTGTCGCCGGGGGAGATTCATAGCCTTGCCAGGATGTTGAATGATTCTGCCAAAAATTTATACAGTTTGCTTGGAAATCTGCTGGAATGGTCTCAAATGCAACGGGGACTGGTTACTTTCGCGCCTGAATCCTTTCTTTTGTCGGGTAAAATCACAGGAAGCATCTCCAACATTTTAGATTCAGCCAGGAAAAAGGAAATTGATGTAATCATCAATATTCAGCCAGGGCTTTGTGTCATTGCAGATGCCCGTATGTTTGAAAGTACAATCCGGAATTTGTGCAGTAATGCACTAAAATTCACGCATAAGGGGGGGCATGTCACGATAAAGGCCTACTCGGTTAGTAATATTCTGGCAGAGGTCTCAATTCAGGATGATGGAATTGGCATGACACAGGAGATGATTAGTAACCTGTTTTCGCTCACTAAGATGACTAACCGAAAAGGTACAGATAATGAGCCGAGTTCCGGCCTCGGATTAATACTTTGCAGAGATTTCATTGTGAAGCACGGATCAGAATTGCACATAGAAAGTGAACCCGGAGTGGGTACTACGTTTCGATTTGAATTGCCCGCAGGCACGCGTTAAGGCAGAAAGTAAGTTCTTTTTAAAAATCTCTCTTATCAAATTTCATTGTGTCAATGAGGAAAACACCCTTTCCCCGGGTTTCAAGGGTTGCCCTGATTCCAGAGAGCCTGAGTTGCTTCAGTGCTCGTTCA
>CAINLJ010000202.1 GCA_903850335.1 uncultured Bacteroidia bacterium
ATGTCAAGCAATTGCTTTAAGGTCACAAGTCCAAAATGAAGCCCTCTGATTCCTGCACCTATAACCTTAATCTGATTATTATTAACCAAAATACGATAGGACTCATCGTTAGGGAATGTGAGATTTCGGGTCTCCTCAAAATCTTTTTGCAAGCCAAGAATGACAGATCCGTGTTCTGACTCTTCTGGTTTTTTAATCGATATATCTCCCCGAAACTGTTTTATACGCTCTAAGTCAGGGTTTAAACTTCCTTTTGTAAGATCAGTAAAGGTGAGCTTCTGAGTAAACAACGACTCGCCTTTATCCAGTAGATTTATGCATTGAATTTCCGGAAATACCTTATGATAAGGTGACGGGGCGTTTTTTATTTTTTTGAGCCATTTTTCATAACGGTCGGTTATGTCTTTTTGTGTCCACGAATCCATTGCCTCAAGATTGCCAGCCTGAGCATCTTCTGCTAATTGGTATGACATGCATTTTGAGTTCTTAAGAGCCTGCTGTCCGCTGAAAAATGTAGAATCGGGTAGTGGTATCTGAGTGAAACGCCGGTAGGTTTCCTTAATCTGAGGCGCCGTGCCAGCATAGATATAATTCCGAAGCTGCATTTGTTTACCGGATGGCAATTGGATTGAACAGGAGACAGGGTGTATTCCTTCAATCAGGTTAAGACTGGATTTTTTGATTTTTAGTGTCTCTCCCAGGTTTGCTCTGTATGATGCTGAAACATGATTCTCATCCTGATCCATGATTTGAATCAGAGCAGGTATTTTATGCCTTAGCAGTTCTATTTTATATCGCTGACCCGTAAAGATGATATATTCATCAGGAGTCTCACTGATCTCAGGACGGATATACAGATAAACACTCTCTTCGACACGACGGGCGGTCTCGTCCATATCCAGAAACCTCAATTGAAAACTCCATTTCCCGAACCCCTGAGATATCTTAATACAAAAATGGTTATCTCCCTTTATTAATGTTACCGGGACGAGATCTCTGTCAGGTTCTTCAGAACCCATCGTATTATGTTCTAAGATACGTTCTCCGTTTTGATATATCCTTATTCCGTCGTTGGAAGTAACTGATAAAACAACTTTCCTTTCTTCTGAAGATTTTACGACACACGCGGCATACTCAACAGTCTGAACGTTTGGCTTGAGGAATTCACTTAGCGGAATAATTCCGAACGGATTTCTGTATCGGGTCCATTTAACCTTGTGCCCGTCAGGGTGGTCAACTTCCATTCCCTCAACGGGACGTATCCTACCCTCACCTCCGTATTGAACAAGATAATCAATATAGTGCCCAAGTGAAGTGGAATCAAACCTGTATGCATTGATACCATTGGGTAACGGATTGGGAAACGGACCACATAAAAGCCACTCGCGAAAGAATTCTCCGGCCTTTGGATCGTTGTAAACAACTGTATTATTTTGTGCCAATAAATTGGATACAAAAAATAGTAGCAGGATAAAAAAATTTGTCTTCTTCATAGGTGCCCCATTTAGTTAGTCACTTACTTTAGTATCGGAATTGATAAATAAAGTATTTCCTAAGCATTTATTCATCTGTTTGATTCTATTATATTCAAGTTTGTATTGGTTCAATTCACTTTCGTCCAATTTATTCCCCGACATCGTTACAGGTGCAATAAAGGTAATAGTTGCATTACTTAAGGCCGCAGCCATTGAAAGATCACCCCAGTTTATTACTCCTGGAATATTGATGCCGTGACTAAAGAAATCAATTCCTTCACGGCTATCAAAAAGATAGCTTACAGGTGCATTGGTCAATATGAGATTTTCTGAAGTGCCTCCCAAGGCACTCATAAACAGGGCTGCAATGGCAGACTCTTTGTCTGCGTTAATTGTATATTTCTGAATGCTGTACCTCGATTTAAGGAATTCAACTACCAAATTAAGTTCATTTACCCATTCGCCAATTACTGTTTTACCAAACCATAAAAGTGAACGCGATAAAATCAGCAAATTCCCGTTTCGATTCGCAGAATTTGGTTTCGGGATTAATTCGCCAGTACCGCTAAGTTCAAGAATTGCAATTCCCTTGCCTGAAGTAACTAGCTTATCAATAACAATCTTAGGGATTTTTTCCTTCCCCTGCGGATTTGTAAGAATAACAAATTCGTTTGAATTATCTAAGGGTCTGCGCACTAAAAGCGGAATAACTTTGTTGTCTGTAGTCTCAATGTAAAAACGATTCCAATGATCAATGGGTTGAATTTCATGAATTGCCGTTAAAGATAATTTGGATTTAATACCCAAAAGGTCACTTAATTCATCTCTTTTATTCTGAAGATTGAACGATTTTAAATTTCTTAAATCAGTCTTTAGACGGTTCCCTTTGTTGATACAATAGGTTGCTGTTCCTATCACTTTCGGATCTCTTTGTCCTTTTTTGAAGACCATTATTTTCTCAAAGGGTAGTATTTCAAAAGGGATTTCTTTTTTTGGTTCCCCCTTTCCTGTTCCTTTCAGATGCAGGTCAAACCATCCAAGCATGGCTTCCCTGTCCTGGGGGAAGTAACCATGCGGAAGATCGAAAAGGTTATAGCTGATATTGTTCCCTGCTCCGTACATTACAAATACCGGTTTTGCATTCGTATAGGTACGGATCATCTCGTTAGGTCTGAATGCCTGATTATTATCTTTGAGATGATTGCATAATTTGACAGCTCTGGGCGCAATAAGGGAAATAATACCGGCTTCCTCTGTTAAATTTAAGCCGTTTTGCAGCACCTCACAAATACATGGTGTACCCATGACATAGGATTCAAAAGTTCCGGCGCTTACAACAGGTACAGCCGCTTTTATCCGCTCATCAATTGCCGCCAGCCACATGGTTTGGTTTCCACCACCGCTTGAACCAGTCGCTCCTATTTTCTTTGCATCAACATAGGCCAAGGAGCAAAGAAGATCGACTCCCCGGATGTTATCCGAGATCTCTAATCCCATCAATGGCTCACCAATATTCAACAATGCCGAACCAAGATTATTTTCATCACCATGGTCTTCAAAAACGCCATGAATAGTCGTCCTTTCACCCGATCCCCACGGATCGATACAAAGAGCAACATAACCGTTTAAAGCAAGTGTATGCCCAAGCGACTGGTATCTGTCGTCGAGTCGTCCTTTCTGAGAATGCCCCATCATTACGATAACTGCAGGAAATCTCCCCTTACCATCAGGAACATACAAATTTGCCGTGGCATAGATCCCCGGTCGTGTCTGAAAATAAATATTCCGAACCGAGTAATTTCTCATTTGAATTACCCCTGTTTCCTTCACATCAAGTGGAAGCTCATGATTAAAAGCAATTTTTGTTTTAAGGATAATTTCAGCGATCAGGTTTTTCTTAAAGCCAATCCAGTCTTTCATTGTCTCCGGCATCCTGTGAAGTGCACAGAGTCGTGCCGCATCACTCTTCAGGTTTAAGTCTGCCTGATCCAAATGGGTATTGGATAGCACAATTGGCAAGGAATCTGCTACCTGTTCCTCAAATTTTGGTGACAAGCAATAATAACCATACGATTGACTCCTTGTCAAAAAAAATAAGCAAACAACTATTAAACAGAATTTAAGCCTGCTAATTCTCATTTTGTAACTGTATTTGCCTGTGAATATCAACAATCCTTTTGAGTAATCTATTTCTGAAAAAGAATCATGGCAGGAACCTCCTGTTTTACAATTCCGGGACCCGAATATTTCAATGACAGGTACATACCACCACCTGCCTGAAAATAACTGATCTTAATCGGGAAAGTACCCTTCGTTAATGTTATCATTCCGCTCTTTTCGATATCTGCACCGTGCGGGCCGTCATGGTCGATAATCAGCTGATTATTAATAAATAACTTACTACCATCATTCGATTGAAGGTAGAATAGATAATTCCCTTCCTCCCTGATCTGTATTTTCCCATCAAATGTAAGAGCAAACTCATCTCTTGTTGAGATTATATCATCCAGACTAAATTTATAGACTCTGCCTGTTTTGGTCGGGGTGAGTGTCGAAAAATCAGGTATTTTCATCCAGGCTCCATCGTAATATTTATAGACCAATCCATTATATTCGGGATTGATAAAATCGATATAATTTGATTTTGCGAAACTCGATTCATATCCCTTTAGCATTGCCCTGGCCCGTAAAGTCGTCGGTTTTGAAATATAAAAAGGTTTTTCAAAGATAGTAGAAGCAGAATCAGGATCCATGCCATTAAGCGTATAACGGATATTTGCCCCGGCAACATCCGAAGTAATACTAACGAGTACAGAGTCATGCATCTGCACAAGTGTGTCGCCCGGATGAATGACCGGATTGGAAAGTATTGTATTTTTAAGTAACCGCTTCGAACCCTTTGAAACGAAATTATATTCACCTGCCAGGATTTCAAATACAGAATACTTTCCTTCTGAACGGAGGTAATTTATTCCGGGATTCCTGCTTATATCACATCCTCCCTCGGTTATATTTTCCCCAACACTTCCTGGAATATAGACAGTTGCCGAGCTATTAGCCGGAATAGATAACTTTTGAAGATAATCATCACCTTCAAACTTCCAATCCGATTTAATTGTTCCGTAAGGAGAATCATAAGAGCAGTTTACGAAGGTAAGACTACTTACAGGTGAAGGTTTGACAATGATGTGCTTAAATCCGGGGAATTTTGGATCAGGTGAAATCCCTCCCAGATGCTGATAAAACCAGGCACATACACTTCCGAACATTGGGTGACTATGAGAAACATCACCCTGAAAAGTCTCCCATATCGTTGTCGCCCCCTTCTCTATCATCCATCCAAAACCCGGGAAATCCCGCTGATTCATAAGGGTATAAGCCAGGTCAGCACGATCCATATTTGTAAGAACTTCGAGTAATAATGGAGTACCCAGAATTCCGGTATCAAAATGAACCTTATTATCCTTTATCACATTATTTGCAAGATTGTTAAACACAGCACCAGTATTACTGCTTTCAGCAATACTGAAACCAAGGGGGTAGATATTGGCACCTTGCCTGCCTATCGAATAGGTCGATTTTTCGGTATTAAAATAGACCTTATTAATTGCTAACTTTGCTTTTTCATTTAAATCAGTAAAATATTTCTGTTCTGTCTTTTTGCCCAGTACATCTGACACTTTTGTCATAAGCTGACAGCAATACGAATAATAACAGCTGTTTACGAAGTCAGCGGGGATATCAACAATCTCCGGTGGTACCCATTCACCGAGTCCCTGATTTGCCAGGATTCCATCCTTGTTAAGCTGACTTCTCATGTATTCTATCCAATGTTTCATCCCTTCATAGTGGGTCTGAAGTATCCGGATATCTCCATAATAATTATACATATACCATGGAATGATCACGTATGCAGAGCCCCACGGAGTTCCTCCGCCACCATCCTGGTAGGGTGTGGTGTTGGGAACATAACCAGTCCTATGATTTTGACCATCGGCAATGTCATTGATCCATTTGGTATAAAACTGAGCCATGTCAAAATTATATATAGCGGCCCGTGCTGAGATCTGCCCGTCTCCGGTGTATCCCCGCCGTTCGCGATGCGGACAGTCGCTGGGTACTCCACCGTGAACATTACCAAGTTGAGTCCACTTATAGTTGTCGAGGATTTTATTGAAAAGAGCGTTCGAACATTCAAATGTACCGGTTTTTACGATGTCCGTATTTACGACCCGTCCTTCGAGATTTTCGACAGTCAGTTTGGTTGGAGATCCAAAGACATCCACGTATCTGAAAGCATGCCAGGTAAACCGGGGCTCCCAGATTTCGACACCTTCACCCTTCATAATATAGGTGTCTGTTTGATTATATGTTGGTCCAAACTCTTCTGTAAAGCGTAGTTTTATTTTCGTCCCTTTGGGTCCGCTAAGTCTTATTCTTGCCCATCCGGAGAATAGCCGTCCTAAATCGAACCTGTAAACACCTTTATCCGCTTCAATAATTGAAATGGGAAGAATCGTTTGGGTTACCCGGTCGGGAGCCGAAATCTGCCCTTTTAGCGCTCCTTCAGGAGGTCGTACAATCTCAGCTTTTACCCATTTTGAATCGTCAAAACCCGCTTCGTTCCACCCATTTTGTTCAAGTCTGGCGTCATAAATCTCGCCTGAATGAATCCCATTGTAAAGTATCGGACTTAAAGATGATTTCCATTGTTCGTTTGTTGTCAACAGTTCATGGGTTCCATCTTCATAATCAATTCTAAATTGCGCCAGTAAACGTGGAGTGTCATACCATAAAGAGGTGTCATTTGGCCTGTCTGCCTGAAGATACCAGCCATTTCCAAGAATTACTCCTAATGCATTTGCCCCTGCTTTTAATGAATTTGTAATATCAAAAGTTTCATACAAGACTGTTGAGGTCATATTCCCAATCCTTGACTCAGACCACTTCTGAACCTTCTGACGATCGTAATTTGTCTGATTCGGAGACAGCACATGATCACCTGTTTTCTTCCCGTTTATGTATAATTCGTAGTAACCCAATCCGGTTATATACGCCCTCGCCTGCCTGATTTTTTTATTAATATTCAATTCTTTACGAAACAAAGGTGCTGCATTCTTACAGGTACCTGTGGTGAGGAAAGATGGAGCTCCAATCCATTTAGCCTGCCATTCCGAGGCACAAAGCAGACCCATCTCCCAGAAAGAAATAGAGCTCCAGGCTGATTCGATATTACTCTCATCCCAAATCTGAATCTTCCAGTATACTTTCTTTCCCGGGGTTAGGGGTTTACCATTATAGCACACCTGAATGGACTGATCAGACATGATCTTTCCTGAATCCCACATATCCGGCTTACTTTTTGCCAGGTATTCTTCGGAGGTAGCTACCATTATGCGGTATGCTGTTTGCCTGGCTCCGACAGTATTTTTCCTCATTTGCCATGAAAGGCGTGGAAATGCAACATCCATACCAACAGGATTTTGAAGGTATTCACATCGAAGATTTATAACCTGTGGTTTAACCTGTACTGGTGGAGTGCATCCGGAAATTCCTAGTATTAAAATGCTAATGAGGACGAACAGAATTTTCATGGATCAGAAATTTGGTATGGGATTAGTTCATTTTATCAATGATTTTTATTGAATAATCTTCTGGTATCGCGACATCCAGTATGGCCACAACCAGAACACAGGTTCTCTGATCATTTTCAAGTCACCTTGTTTGGCTGCCCATGGATTCTTGTCCCATCGTACAGTAGCACGCTCGCTCGCCGGCGGGAGTTCTGAAATCTGCACCTCTTCCAAAATAGGGCTTCTTACTATATGGACATCTTCACGCAAAGTATGATCAATTGGCCAGTCCATCAAATCAAGCGGTGAATCTCTCAGAAAGTCAATTGTCTGCCGCATATTGACAACTTTACCTGTGGCAAAAGTGTACATCAGGTTATTGATTAGATTTTCACCTTCAGGCTGATTGGACATCCATTCTTCAATTAATTGATTATAAAATGTTTTTAGCTTAGGATCAGTTTCATATCTCAATAAAATCGGGAATAGATAACCTTCAAGTGTCCTGTCGAAATAAATTTGCCATGCGGGATTTTTTTGATTCAAGTGAGACACATTCTCAAGATATCCCTCTTTATCAATCAGCCGTCGGTATTCTTTTTCATATTTGTCATCGCCTGTAAGATGTCCGGCAAATTTGAGATAAGTGAGCAGTTCAAACGAATTGATACTTCTTTCAGAGGCCCATTCAGGATCCCGGTTAAGCTGGTCGGGTGCCCATATTGCCCAGTGGGTGGGTGTGCCGTCGATATCCAGCAAATTATACTTCGTTTCAATAAGTCTGTCAATGATTTTCTTAACATGGTCCCGAATGAGTGCTTTCTCTTCCTGATTTGCCGCAAGTTCATAATAAAAGAAGTATGCCATCATGTGTCCGTCCATTTCATCGGTACTTGTGTCTCCTTTCCATAGCCATTTGCCATCTTTTGATTCTCTCCATCGGGTTTCAACCGGTTTAAAACGAGGATCTTTAACAAGATGATCAGCAACCTCCTGAGGGGTATAGGTTCTATTTGGGTCATTTACAGCAGCCCAGTCACGAGGGACGATAGAACGTGCAAAGAATCCTTCCGTACCTGTTACAGTCTGCAAATATTTGAGAAATTCAAATGCTTTACGCGCCTTTATTCTTGCATCTTCATCTTTGGTTACAGAATAGCGAAAACTCTCCATAGCAAGATATCCACCTGTATACTCACCGTCATTGTCGTCATCCGAATTACGCCACGATGCTGTATCCCCCGCGACATCAAGTCTCAGAAATCCGCAGGTCCAGGGATCCCGCATATGCTTTTTCATGAGTTGTGAATAAAAATTATTTTTTTTATCCTCCAAAGTCATCCTTCCACGTTTAATCTCACTGACACCATCTGCAGTTCCGATCCACGCATTTCCTTCCTTATCAAAAGCAATTGAATTTACCTTATTATTCGTCAGCCATCGTTTACTAAAACGCAATGAATGAGATCCATCCTTTGCATACCTTACTACACCCACATTTGTACCAACCCACATCATTCCATCGGGCGACTGACGGATGCAATTAACATGTGCGGAGGGAATTCCTTCCTGATCAGTTAGATTTCTAATCAATTCTTTGTCGTTCCTGATGGATACTCCACCCAAAACACCCGTCCAGATATTACCTTCAGGATCAAAAGAAACAGTCTGTGCAAAGCAACTTAACAAATCAGTGACCTCCTGAAAAAGTTTTGTCTTCCCATCTTTACATCTGTACAGACCCACGTTCGTGGCGATCCACAGGTTTCCATTACTATCGGTTTTCGCATCCCTTACTGTTCGCGCGATTGGATAATCCAGCCGGCTCCACTTATTTTCAACATAACGCCAAATACCATAAGGACCCAAAGCATAATCATCTGATTTATCAGTACAAATTACAGAAACAGGCGGATTTACACCTTGCTCCCTGATTATTTTATTATCCTTGAAGCGATATAAACCATCCCAGGTTCCCATTAAGATATCATTATTTTCGCATAACGTAACAGCATATGCCGGTCCGGAGTTTTCTCCCGTTAGAATACTCTCCCATTCCCCCACACCCGACTTTTTGCAAAAGACTCCGGATGCAGTCGCTATCCAAATATTTTGGTCCCGATCCACTGTGATACTTCTAACTTCATTGTCAGCAGGATTTTTACCAATCTGATATGCAACATGACTCTCCTGAATAAATGAAACATCCTTGTAAACAGATACTTCAGGCACACGTTCATCTTTCTTATCAGACAGTCTGCAAGAGAAACATAACAAAGTAAACAGGCATACCAGAGTAAGGTGAACTGAAAGCAATTGTTTTAAAATATACATTAATTAAAATTTTGATTTGATTACTATTTAAGATCTGGAACGATGGAATCACGCTCATAATGAAGCTGTACGAGTCCTTTTTCGAAGTGTACAGCATTAATGAGATTCAGCTTACCTTCGGGTCTGCCACTTTTAAATAAGGGAATTCCATCACCTAAAAGGATTGGAATAACAGAAATAATAAATTCAAAATAACCATAATCTTCTCCGGGCTTTTCAACCAAAGACAAAAAGCCTATATCATCATTCGATTTTGCAATATAACCATCAAGGCTCATTGCGATATATAATATTACCTTTCTGTTTGTACTCATATCTTCTTTATATCTTTACTACTGATCAAATAATCAGGTGATCCGCCCACACGCATGGTCCTGATTTTAAATTTGAAAATGTTACCTTAAAGCTGGATTTCAAAGGGCTGCAGGCGTATACACCAACTCTCGCAAATGCAATCGGATTATGCATATGAAAGATTCTCATCTGCATGAAAATATTCCCATCAGTAGAATTTTCGATACAGAAGTCCTGTCCCCGCCGGCTTATCCTGTACCACATGGAACCGACCTCCGATGGGATATCGGTTGATGCCCAATCGGAATATCCAAGGTTTGTTACGACAGATCCAAGGCGGGCAAATGACTTATTTTCATATTCCACCGAAGCCTTTAACCAGTTCCCACTATCCTGGTAAAGAATTATTCCGCATTGATCGTATTGATTAAGGGCCTTAAAATCAGTTTTTACACTAAATGTAAAATCATCCTCAAATTCCTTTACAAAAACATGTCCATTATCGTTTTGAAAACCATAGTAGGTCTGTTGCCAAAAGTCAGTTTCCGGATCTGTAAATATCGTAAGCCCGTTGCTTTCGATTACAAATACAACTGGCTTATTGATCCAGAAAAATTCTGACAAATTCACCTCTTTTCCCATATTCAATTAATTTTATTTGTCATTTCAAATTCGAGTGTTCCACCTTTCTGAATCTCATCATAGGTGATATACAACCTGTTCAGCGGAAGGCCGTTTAATTTAGCCAATTTAAAATAGATGTTACCCTCCGAGACGTTTTTTGCCACAACTTTAAAAGTTTTTCCGTTGGGAAGGCCAATTGTCACATTTTCGAATTGAGGACTACCAAACCAATATTTTCCATCTACCGGATTCACAGGATACATTCCAATTGAACTAAAAACATACCATGCTGACATCTGTCCGCAGTCTTCGTTGCCACACAGCCCCTCCGGTGAATTCCGGTAGAGGGTTTTGATTATTCTATTTGTAAAATACTGTGATTTGTGAGGTTGATCAATAAAGTCGAACAAATATGCTGAATTATGGTCCGGCTCATTTCCCTGTGAATACTGGCCTATTAACCCAGTTACATCAGCGACATCTTCTCCAAGCAATTCGGAAGACTGGTTAAACAGGCTATCCAGCATCATGCCAAAATCTTTTTTTCCGCCCATTAACTTTATCAGACCCTCCATATCATGCGGTGCAAAGAATGAGTATTGCCAGGTATTTCCTTCCACACAATGTGGATTACCATATTCAGCAAATCTGGGATCAAAAGGTGTAAACCAGTTCCCATCGCTATTTTTCCCTCGCATGAGGTGGTAAGACGGATCATATAAATTTTTGTAATAACCCGCTCGTTCCATAAACTTTTCATAGTCATTAGTTTTCCCAAGTTGTTTGGCTATCTGGCCTATACACCAATCGTCGTATGCATATTCCAGCGTCTTGGAAACGGTTCCTGCTTTTTCAAGATCTGCAGGAACAAAGTGATATTTTCTAAAATAGCCTAATCCCTTTCGGTTTGTATTAGAAACGGCTATCAGTGAATTAAAAATCTCCTCATTATCATATTTTCCAATCCCCTTAGCTAAAGCGTCAGCCATAAGAACCGCTGCATGGTAGCCAATCATCGAGCCACCCTCATTACCGGAGATCTCCCAGTAAGGTAACTCGCCTGTTTGCCTGTATTTGGAGATCATCGAATGTATGATGTCCTCTTCCACTTTAGGTTGCATGAGTGACAGAAGTGGATTTTCAGCTCTGAAGGTATCCCACAATGACAATAATGTGTAATGAGTATATCCTTCAGCCTTTGCCGGAATATGATTGAAATTCTTATAGAAACCATTTATATCCGAAAACCGGTATGGTGCCAGGTAACAATGATAGAGAGATGTATAAAATACTGTCCTGCCAGTTAGGTCGCTTGTTGCAATTCTAATTTTCGAAAGTTCGTTGTTCCATTTCTTACGTGTCGCATTGTGCATGCTCTTAAAGTCCCAGCCATATTTATCTGCAGTCTTAAGATTGGCCATAGCACCCTCCACGCTTACAGAGGAAATAGCAACTTTAATCAATAAATCTCTACTTTCTTTTGCATCAAATGAGAATGCTGCTGCCAGCCGTTTTCCTCTGGCATGATTGCCTGCAAAGATCGAATCGGCAAGAAACCATTTGTAATCTGATACCTTTCTGGAGAATTGCATGGCAAAATATACACGCTGAACATTGGCCTTTCCGGATGAAAACCTGTATCCGGTAACCATTTCAGGAGATTGGGCAGTCATCACTGCATCGGTAGTACGGTCACTGTTTGTAAACCCAAGGTTAACAACAAGATGCTGCTCATCCGACAATTTATTAAAATGATAATGATGCATTCCAACGAACTCTGAAGTTGTCAATTCGACATCAATATTATCATCCTGAAGGTTGACAGCATAATATCCAGGAGAGGCACATTCGGTTTTGTGTGAAAATCCTGAGCTGTATTCAAGTAAAAAATGTTTGTCAAATGGTCCGGTATGGCCATCCCGGTTGATAAAGCTATTCGGATTGAGACCTTTTTCTGAAATAATCTTATCTATAGTTGATTCACTTTGCTCAAAATATCTCCGCGATACAGGTTTGCTTGTTGGCATGACCGAAATGTCGCAATAATCCCCTACGCCTGTACCACTAAGGTGTGTATGCGAAAACCCCGCGATCAGGCTGTCAGCATAATGATAACCGGCTGAATACTGCCAACCCTGACCTCCATTGTCCGGACTGAGCTGGATCATTCCAAACGGGTATGCGGCACCCGGAAACATATTACCAAACCCTGCTGTCATGTCACCGCCGGTACCTATGAATGGATTTACATAACGGGTAAAGTCTTCGGGCAGTTGAGCCGAAAGGTTCAATGTAGTTAACAGGCACAGAAAAAATCCAACCAGTCGCATAATCTAATTTTTATTTACTGAAAATGAGTAATTTCCTGAAGGTACTTTAAAGATACGAGCCCCATCCTTATATCCAAGCATCAGTATTTCAAGTGACATTCCAACTGGAACTCCACCTTCGCTTATTGATGCATTCTCATCAGCCGGAACATAAATTAAGGCAGAGGTATTGAATGGAATTTTAACACTTAACGTTAAGATACCATTAGCTTTCTTCCATTCGGAGAAAATCTTACCCCGTAATGTTTCAATTTCACCCTTTACATATCCCAGACTGTCAGCAAGAAATGGCTTGATCTCAACCGAACTAAAGGCCAAGGATTGCTCCTGCTGTTGGATGCCTGCCAGATATTTATAAAACCATGCATCTATACTTCCCATCATCACATGATTTTTCGATTGCTTCAAAGTCCAGAACTCACACATTGTTGTATATTTTTTCATCATATCATTCCATCCGGGAGAGGTCTTTTGATTAATTATGCTCCATGCTACATTCTTTCTCCCAAACTTAGCGAGGGCTTCCGGCATATACTTAGTTCCCAGGACACCCGTAGTAAGGTGTGTGTCATTTTTCTTAACAATATCATATACAAGATTATCCATTATTTTTTTTTCTAAGGAATCAGGGACAATTCCAAGATAAAGCGGGAAGGAATTAGCCATCTGACTTCCGTCATTGTAATTTCCTGTAACCGGGTTTAAATATGTATTATTGTATTTTTCTATGATCTTTACCGCCAGGTTTTTAAAATATTGCTCATCCGCCCCATTACCCGTAATACTGGCAACATCTGCCATTATTCTGGCATCGAGATAATAAAAAGCTGTCGGAACGGACGCTGGTTCGCCCTCCTTCCAGCCCTTTACGAGGCTTCCCCAATCACCAATCCAGCCTTTGGGAAGTATCAAGTCGTTGGCATGTTTACAAAGAAAATCCATGTAACGTATCATAGCGCGATAATGCCTGCGCAAAATCTGCGTATCTCCATAGAATTTATAGTACTGCCATATCATTGTCAGATAGGTGCTGCTCCACTCGATACCCTCATCATAAATATAGGGACGTGGTGAAATGATTGGAATATCTCCGGTTTTAGCATCCTGATTATCTTTGATCCCTTCAAACCAGTTTTGATAAAACAATGCCATATCAAAATTAAACATTGCCTCTTCTGCAGTCACCTGAGCATCGCCAAACCAGCCGAGACGTTCGTCGCGCTGAGGACAATCCATCGGATAACCAATCATATTACTCTTCTGAGACCAGACAGTTGCCTTATGAATCTTATTTACAAGCATATTATCGCATACAAACTCACCGGCAGGCTGATTATCCGAATAAATTGCATGTCCTTCTATATCTGAGAGATTTATGGGTCCACCTTGACTTGATATTTCAATATATCTGAATCCGAAGCAGGTGAATGCCGGTTCATAAGTTTCGGGGCCTCTTCCATTCATTCGGTATTCTGCAGTTGCCCGGGCATTTTCATTACTTGCTATATCAATCGTTCCATCGGCATTGAGATCTTCAGCAAACCTCATTTTTATAATTGTATTCCTGTCACCCTTAGCCTTTATTCGCACCCATCCCGCAAAATTCTGCCCCATATCAAAAACTCTTAGATTAGGGTTTAAACTCTTCACCTCAATTGGTTTGAAATGTTCTTTCACTCGAATGGGTGGCATTGTATGGGATATTAACCGGGCTTTTGGTTTATCAAAAACAGTAACCTTTTGCCATGACGAATCATTATAACCCGCTACATTCCAACCCTCATGCTTAAGGTTTGCATCAAATATCTCTCCATCATAAATACAATTGTAAATAACAGGTCCTTGTGCCTGTCGCCAGTCATTTCCTGTGCATATCGATGTTGTTGTGCCATCTGTATAAGTGATTATTAGCTGTGCGATAACTTTTTTAGATCCAAACCACTGCATTCTGTAATCATTCCACCATTTTTTATATGGATTATACCAGCCATTGCCCAAATGAATTCCAAAAGCATTTTTGCCTTCTTTCAGCAAGGTTAAAATATCATAAGTATCGTATAAGATATACTTGTGATATGGAGTCTTGGCCGGAGCAAGAACATGATCCCCAACGCGCTTTCCATTGATATAGAGTTCATAAATGCCGACTCCGGAAATGAAGGCTTTTGCAGTCCGGATTTTCTTGTTTAGATTAGCTTCATACCTTAATAACAATGAATTGCCATCATGCACAACGGTGTCGGACATCCCGGCTTGTTCTTTTACATTTTTATAAAATCCCTGCTCAGGAAGTGGCTCAGCAGCAAGGCCTTTTCCAATCCAGTCGGCCTTCCAATCCCCGGGCGAGAGAAAAGCGGTTTCAAATTTGGCAACAGGGCTTTCATGATTCTTCCCTTCTCTGTCTTTGACATATACTTTCCAGTAATAGGTGGAATTTGATTTAAGATTATCGGGTTCGTATCCACAATGAATTGTCTCCGAAGATTTAATAAAACCTGAGTCCCACAAATCGCCCCTGTTTAGCTTCAAATTATTCAGCGAAGAAGCCACGACAATTTTACAGGAAGTCTGGACCTTATTTCTTCCTTCAGATTCTACTATCCATGAAAACCGTGGATGGGATTTATCGATATTAATCGGATTTTCGGCATACTCGACAAGCATCTTTCTGAAGGTGAAGCGAGGATCATTTACTGCGTAGCATGTGGAAGTATATATAATTACACATGAAATCAGAATATACAGAATACCCATCCTGGCAATTTTTGTGTAAAAATTGTGATTGATTTTCGAATTTAGATAAAGGCTCATCCCATTGCTAAGACGTTTTAGCAGTCCCTCTAGCCTATATCTGAAGGATGTAAATTGATGATTTCTTCTCATTTATCCGGATTTTCAGGTTAATCAAAGAAACATCAGAAAATTGTATTTTATGTGTCAATTCTTGTCTGATTCCTAAACAATATTAACCGCCACGAATGGATGTGGAAGATATACGAGGGACTAAAATCCACGTTCCCCCCCCCGAAAAAGAAATTTAGAAAAATTACCGGATTATTTAAATTCCTTCCGATATTCGGATGGTGTTTTATTCATAATAACCCTGAAATAATGATTAAAATTAGCGAGGTTATTATAACCGCATTCATAACATATCTGTGTTATCTGTTTATCAGTCTCTGCCAGTAACTTGGCAGCCATACCGATCCGAACATTCTTCACATAATCCATAAATGTCTGATTAGTCTTTTTCTTGAAATATCTGCAAAAAGAACCGGGCTCTTTATAAACCAATGCTGATGCCTCCTTGAGTTTAATTCCGGTCTGTATGTTATTGAAGACATATTCATATATCTTATTGATCTGATCCTGATCAGTTTCAAAAGAATTTGTTAGTGCCGAAGGCAATGCAAGGTTTTCACGTTCTTCAATCTGGAGTAACAGGTGGAAGACCTTTAACAGCTCGATATAACGTTCGAGTCCTTTCAAGGCAACCATCTTTTTTAAAGTCTGTCCTACCTTTTCGGTCTTTTTTCCTTTAAACCAAATTCCATTACTGGCATTTTTAAGTAAATCAACCACTTGTTCGAGTTCCGGAATATTAAAGAAATCGGAACTGATGATGTTTTCATTGAAATGAGTAACGATACATTCTGCAATCGTATCCTGTTCGGTTTCCAAATTGTCCCAGCAATGTGGGATATTGGGTCCTAAGAGCACCAGATCACCCTTAGTATATCCGGAAATACTATTCCCAACGATTCTTTTCCCTGTCCCTGAGGCAATATAATTTAACTCAAAATTACGGTGTGAGTGTATCTTGGTTGAATTGGTTGCCAACTGCAACTTTCTGGTAATAAACGAATAGTTATGAGAAACAAATATCTTCTCATAGATTATTTCCATTTTGTGCCGTTTTAATTTTTTTAACTTGAAAAGACAAATATAAATGATTAAAATCAGATAACAGTTAAAATTCAATGCAAATAGAACAAGATTATGGAAGTAAAAAAGAACACAATCCTCTTTATTTGTAATAAGGATCTGAATTTTTATAATCTTTCTATACCGGATTTAAGAATAGCAACTACTTTATAAAAACATTTACATATTAATCAATTATGAAACTACCATTAAGGGGGATAATTCCTCCCGTGATCACGCCGTTATTGGATGACAATACGCTTGACGTTAAGGGTCTTGAGAATTTGGTGGAACATCTTATCACCGGAGGTGTGCATGGGTTGTTTATTTTAGGAACAACAGGAGAGGCTCCAAGTTTAAGTTATAAATTACGTAAGGAATTTATAAAAAAGACATGTGAACTAATCAGGAAACGGATACCTGTAATGGTAGGAATAACAGATACTTCAATTGAGGCTTCTCTTGAAATCGCCGAATATTCGAAAGAAGCCGGTGCTGACGCTGTTGTTGTGGCTCCCCCATTTTACCTGCCTATTACCCAGGCCGAATTAATAACATATTTTGAGAACCTAATTCCAAGGTCACCCCTACCATTGCTGCTTTATAATATGCCAAGTCATACTAAACTTCACATGGATATTGAGACTGTGAAGATTGGCCAGCAACTTGGAGCAATAGGGATTAAGGACAGTTCGGGCGATATGTTTTACCAGACTAACCTGATTGATGCTTTTAAAGATAAACCTGAATTTGCAATCATCACCGGGACAGAGCTTTTTCTGCCTGAGACTATCCTTCAGGGTGGGCATGGAGCTATTGCAGGTGGTGCTAATATCTATCCAAGATTGTTTGTTGACATTTATGAAGCCTCACTTGCCCGCGATTTTGAAAAGATTGATACGCTGCGGAAAATTAATATTCAGCTTTATAATACAATTTACGCTGTGACTCCACATAGTTCCCGATACATCAGAGGAATTAAATGTGTATTAAAAACTATGGGAATCTGTAATGACTTCCCGTCTTTGCCTCTCTCGAAATATGAAGGTGAGGAAAAAAGAATGATTGAGCAATACGTTGCAGAATTCAAAGGTATTATCTAACAGATTTTACTGGGGATTTTTAATTTAACTAAATGACCCAATGAAATGTTCAAAGGAAAATACAGTCCGACCATCCTTCTTTTCCCGGCAATAATTCTTTTTGGATGGCAGAATAACATAGAAAGAGAGGCCGATGTTATTGTATATGGAGGCACTTCAGCTGCTGTTACCGCTGCAGTTCAGGTTGCAAGAATGGGCAGGACAGTATTGGTGGTTTCTCCTGACAGGCACATTGGAGGACTTACCTCATCGGGTCTGGGCTTTACAGATACAGGAAACAAAGCCGTAATAGGTGGTTTGGCACGCGAGTTCTATCACCGGATCTATAATGCATATCAAAAGTCCGGAGCCTGGAAATGGCAAAAAAAAGAAGATTATGGTGGTGTTGGACAGGGATCACCTGCCATAGATGGTGAAAACCGAACAATGTGGATCTTTGAACCTCATGTTGCCGAACAAGTTTTTGAAGATTTTGTAAGGGAAAATCAGATTAAGATTTTTAGGGACGAAATACTGGACAGAGTATCCGGGGTAACACTAAAAGAAAGGAAAATACAATCTTTCAAGACACTTTCCGGAAATATTTATAAAGGGAAAATATTTATTGATGCTACCTACGAAGGGGATCTAATGGCCTCTTCAGAAATAAGTTACCAGGTCGGCCGCGAATCAGCCAGTGTTTACAATGAGGAATGGAACGGCGTTCAGACTGGAAATTTTGCTATTAAACACCATGATTTTCAAGGGATAAATATTAGTCCGTACCGTGTTGCCGGAGATCCTAAGAGTGGCATTCTTCCTCTGATCTCAGGCGAAGATCCAGGTAAAAGAGGATCAGGTGATAAGAAAATACAGGCCTACTGTTTTAGAACTTGTTTAACAAAAAATCCGGATAACAGAATTCCTTTCTCCCGTCCCGCAGAATACGACTCCAGCCGTTATGAACTAATGATTCGTATTTTCGATGCAGGGTGGCGCAAAACATTCAATAAATTCGATCCGATACCAAATCTAAAAACAGATGTTAATAATCATGGTCCGCTAAGTTTTGATTATATCGGTATGAACTACGACTATCCTGAAGCATCCTGGGAAAGAAGAAAAAAGATCATCTCGGACCATGAAAATTACCAAAAAGGATTACTATACTTCATCGCAACAGATCCACGTGTTCCCCGGGAAATAGGAACAGAAATGCAGAAATGGGGACTTGCCAAAGATGAATTTCAGGACAACGGGAATTGGCCATATCAGATTTATGTTAGAGAAGCCAGGAGAATGACCGGACAATCCGTTCTAACCGAAAATGAAATAAAAGGGAAAAACAAGATACAACATTCAATAGGCATGGGGTCGTATAACATGGACTCTCACAACACTCAAAGGTATATTAAACCGGATGGATTCGTTGAAAATGAGGGAGATATTGAAGTACAGGTTCCAATATATCAAATTGATCTGGGATCGATCATCCCCAAAAAAGAAGAATGCAAGAATCTGCTTGTGCCAGTCGCACTTTCAGCCTCCCATATCGCTTACGGTTCAATCCGCATGGAACCTGTATTTATGATTTTAGGACAATCAGCTGGAACTGTAGCTTCGATAGCATTAGAAAATAATAAAGAGATAAATGACCTGAAATACGATCAGATAAGAACAAAACTTATTGAGGACGGCCAGGTATTGGAATACATAAATCATTAAAATTTAATCAGATGATCAAAATTTTTTCAATATTTTCTTTGCTTCTACTAACGATTACTCCGGCTTGCATGTCCCAGATCCGGAATGAAAAAAAAGCTATAATCAGTGAAGAGATCCTATTCCCACTACAAAAAGATCATACACATGGGAGCAGCATAGTATTCCTTCCAAATGGTGATTTACTGGCTGCCTGGTTTCAGGGAAGTGGAGAACGAACGGCAGATGATGTTCGAATCATGGGTTCAAGGCTGAAAAAAGGGTTAAAATCCTGGAGTGCTCCATTTCTTATGGCTGACACAAAGGGTATTCCCGACTGTAATCCGGTTCTCTTTCTTAACCAAAATGGTAAACTCTTCCTTTTCTGGGTAGCAGTACAGGCAAATAAATGGGAAGATGCTATTCTACGCTTCCGGACTTCAACTAATTATAACGGTAATGAAGCTCCTGTGTGGGAATGGCAGGACAACATTCTTCTGAAACCTGATGACAATTTCGTAAAGGAAGTTGAAAAAAGATTTAGGGAGCTGCCTAAGACTGAAGCAGGCTGGGCTGCATATGCACCAAATTATGATTCAATGATTAAAGACGCAAGTAAGGATCTGCTAAAAAGGAGCATCGGCTGGATGACAAGAATCCATCCAATTACCCTTAAGTCCGGAAGAATACTCCTCCCTCTATACTCCGACGGTCTGAATTTTTCTTTAGTAGCTATTTCGGATGACGACGGAACAACCTGGAGACCCAGCCTTCCAATTGTTGGCCGCGGGCCAATTCAGCCTGCCCTGGCAGTAAGGAAAAACGGAGATATTGTAGCCTTTATGCGTGACAGTGGAGATTCACCTACGCGGGTCCAAAAGAGCACTTCAACAGACAATGGAGAATCGTGGAGTGTCTCACTAAAGACCGAAATTCCAAATGAAGCAAGCGTTGAAATTTGCGTTTTGAAAGAGGGACTCTGGGCCTTTGTGGGAAATGACAGTAATGACGGCAGATACCGGTTTTCAATATATCTATCTGACGATGAGGGGGCATCCTGGAAATGGAAGGAACTCATTGAATATGATCCAAATAAAAAAGGCAGTTTTTCGTATCCATGTCTTATTCAAACTCCTGATGGATTGTTAAACATTTCTTATTCTTATTCAGAAGGGGATCATTTGGAAGCGATCAAACATGTAGTTATCGATCCTAAGAAAATCATAAAATAAACCGATAAACATTAAAAAATTTAAGGGTATAACAGTCTTAAGAAGAACATTTAAAACAACTAAATATATGGAAAATTTTATTTCTCAACCAATTAAGAATTTGTTTTCAGGGTTAATTTCAAGAGTAAAAAACTACTTAGGGACAGCATTTTCAATAATGGCTATAATCCTACTCCCCAATATAATAACCGCAAAAGGTCTAAGCATAAACGATTTGGGAAAGACAGCCATTTCCACCTCCAATCCCGGGTCAGCGGAGCAAAACACAACATCGGCCGAGAGGCTTGGGTTTCCAAAGGGGAAGAAAATACTGCTCCTTCACATTGATGATGCAGGGATGTGTCCTGAGGCAAATGCTGCGACCCAGCATTACATTGGCAATGGATTCCTTCATTCAGCGGCTGTTATGATGCCTTGTCCAAGTGCAGAGGCAATGATTGCATGGACGAGGAGTCATCGGGGCGAAGATATTGGACTTCATCTTACACTTACAAGTGAATGGTCGGAATATCGCTGGGGACCGGTCTCCAATCCGGCACTCATCCCGGGACTTGTTGATCCTTTTGGAAAATTCTGGCATGAGGTACCGGATGTGGCGATGCATGCTTCGGCTAAGGAAGTAGAGACTGAAATCAGGGCACAAATAGAAAAATCTATCTCGCTCGGTTACCGTCCCAGCCATATCGATACTCATATGGGTACTCTTTACGGAACCCCTGAATATGTTAAAGTTTTCTTACAAGTTGCTGAAGAATATCATATTCCGGCAAATGTGATTGATCTGACTTACCCCGAAGTAGCCGAAAAATTCAAGGCCATGGGTTACCCGGTAAATGATGCAGTGGTGAAGCTTGTTGCCTGTTATACAATGCCACGACTCGACAACTTTACAAGCGTACAAGAGGGGAAAACCTACGATGAAAAGAGATCGAATTTTTTCAAACTCGTTGAATCATTAAATCCAGGTTTAACTGAGATTATCTTTCATCCTTCCGTTCCAACGGAAAACATGAAATCAATTACAGGTACCTGGCAACAACGCGCATGGGAAGCCGAGCTGTTTTCTGATCCTGTAGTCATACAATATCTTAGGGATAAAGGAATAATCATAACCAACTGGAAGGAGATTATGGCGCGCTTCGAACACAAAAAATAACTTCGGAAAAGGAAGGTAAAAAAATTAAAAATTAATGGACAATCAAAAAAGAATTCTTGCAATTGATATCTTCCGTGGACTTACAATGTCGATGATGATCCTTGTGAATTATCCGGGTGCCCGTAGTTACATATACCCCCCTCTCTCTCATGCAAAATGGAATGGAGCCACGCCAACGGATTTTATCTTCCCATTCTTTATTTTTATTGTTGGAGTTTCAGTCGTACTCTCCCTCTCACGCCAGATTCATGCAGCTAAACCACGTAAGGAAATAGTGAAAAAGATTCTGATCAGAGGTATGAAAATTTATTTAATTGGATTTTTTTTACATTATCTTCCTGATTTTGATTTCAACAAGATTGATTTGTTTGGAGTATTACAAAGGATATCAATTGTTTATGTAGCTTCGGCTGTACTTTACCTCTATACTTCATGGAAAACCCAATTATATATTGGGGGAATAATTCTCATAGGATATTGGATTACATTGTCATTTATTCCAACGGACAGTTTTTTAGCAGGTACTATGGAGCCGGGAGTAAATTTTGCTGCATGGTTCGACAGGTTGTTCTTCTCAGCTGAAATGCTGGGTAAACATGGGTGGAATCCGGAAGGGATTTACAGTACTTTCCCCGCTATCGTAACCGGAATAACCGGAATGCTGGCAGGACGGTTAATTATTGTCGAAAAAATCACAGAAAAAACAATAATCTGGCTTTTTATTGCCGGAATTTCATGCATCCTGGCGGGTTCAATTTGGGACTGGCAATTCCCGATCAACAAGAAACTATGGACAAGTTCATTTGTGCTTTATACCTCAGGCTGGGCTACAGTGGCTTTGGCATTTTCACTTTTTTTCTTTGATATCAGGAGCCATAAAGATAATCCTATAGCCCGTTATGGAGTTATCTTTGGCAGTAATGCAATCGCAGTCTATGTATTAGCGGACCTCTTTGAGACAACTTATAAATACACATTTATTCACGACTTTGTATATGGAGGGTTGTCCGATCTGGGTGTCAGCGAAGTTAGTGCCTCGCTTGTATGGGCTTTATTCTCAGTAGGTTCCTGCTTTGTGGTAGCCTGGATTTTATATAAAAAACAACTGTTTTTTAAACTTTGACTTTATGAAGATAGTTAGTGCAATTAAGATTTTTACAATTGTGTTTATTTTACTCTGTTTCGCAGGATGTATTAACAATCCCGGCAACCAGCGGAAAGTGGCTGAATTCACAATTATCCAGCTTGATCCTACCCATGGTCATGCTGCAGCTGCTCAAAGTGAACAATTAAGTGGTTTGGATACAAATGTTTATGTCTATGCTCCTGATTTAACAGCTGTTGAACCATATTTACAACAGATAAATTCTTTCAACCTGAGGAGCGATAATCCAACAAAATGGTTAGAAATACCCTATTACGGGCAGGATTATCTGGAAAAAATGGCTTCTGAGAAGAAGGGAAATATTGTTGTTCTTGCAGGTAACAACAGGGTTAAAATTGATTATATCGAAAAATCGATCCAGGCGGGGATGAATGTATTTTCGGATAAACCAATCGTAATTAACAAGGAAGGGTTTGACAGATTAAAGAGGGTTTATGAGCTTGCTACCGAAAAAGGGCTTGTACTTTTTGATATGATGACTGAGCGTTACAGCCTGATCAACAGAATACAGAAGTCACTTATGCAGGACAGTCTCCTGTTTGGCCATTTACTACCAGGGACTCCTGATCATCCATCCGTTATTGAGTCTAGTGTCCATCATTTCTATAGGGGTGGAAAGGGAACACGTCCTGCATGGTATTTCGATGTTCAGCAGCAGGGAGAAGGAATTGTTGATGTTACGACGCATTTGATTGATTTGTCGTTTTGGAAATCTTTTCCCGATCAAAGCATAGATTTTAATAGGGATGTGAATGTATTATCTGCAAGTCACTCACCCGTTATAATCACAAAAAGTGCATTCGCTGCTGCCACTTCGTTACCTGAAATTCCTTCATCATTAAACAATTACATGAAGGATTCAGTTCTGGAGGTATATGCCAACGGAAGTATAACCTATTGTGTAAAAGGGATAAATACCCGTGTAAATGTTGAATGGCGTCCTGCCACACCCCCGGGGGGAAACGATCTGAGAAATGCATGCGCTGAAGGTACAAAATGTACACTAATTATCAGTCAGGAGTTTGGACAGACAAGTCCAAAACTTTGTGTTCTAAAGGGCGAAAAAGTTACAGATCAGCAGTTTAAAATAGTCTTACAAAATGCTATTGGAAGCCTGCAAAATGAATATCCAGGCATATCATTAAGTGGCGATGGAAATCCAGTTCAAATTAATATTCCTTCAGGATTAAGAAGCTCTCATGACCCGACATTTAAAGTATTTCTGGGTTTCCTGAAAAATAAGGATATGCCAAAATGGGAAGTTCCGAACACACTTGCAAAATACTATATCACGACTACAGCATTAGAAATGGCTAAGCAGAAGAAATAAAACCAAATTAACTTATTATGACAACGAGACGTGAAACTTTAAAAATAGCAGCTGCAGGATCCGCAGGAATAGCTTTGGGAGGTATCCTTCCCGGGTTTAGTGCAAAGAGTTACAATAGTATTATTGGGTCAAACGATCGTGTGAGGCTCTCTTTTATCGGAGTGAATTCGAGGGGATATTCTCTGGCACAGAACTTTGCGAAACTTAATACCTGCGAGGTCAAACACATTTGTGATGTTGATTCAAGAGCAATCGAAAAATGTGTTGTCAATATTGAGAAGATTTCCGGGACCAAACCAAAGGGGTTCAAGGATTTCAGGGAATCTCTGATGAGTAATGATGTTGATGCCGTAGTTATTGCGACCCCCGATAACTGGCACGCTCCTGCGGCTATGCTTGCTATGAAGGCAGGGAAACATGTCTATCTGGAGAAACCCTGCAGTTACGCACCGGCTGAAGGTGAAATGCTTGTAGAGGGCGCGATAAAATATAACCGGGTAATGCAGATGGGAAACCAAAGAAGATCATGGCCAAATGTCATTCAGGGAATTAATGAGTTGAAGGACGGAGTTATCGGGCGTGTTTATTTCGCAAAGGGATGGTATGCAAATAACCGCAAATCAATTGGTATTGGCAAAGAAGCTCCGGTACCTGAATGGCTGGACTGGGATTTATGGCAGGGACCAGCCATCCGGAAACCATTCAAAGATAATTACGTTCATTATAACTGGCACTGGTTCTGGCATTGGGGCACCGGAGAGGCGCTAAATAATGGAACACATATGGCTGATCTTATGCGATGGGGACTTGGGGTTGACTTTGCTGGCAAAGTTAACTCAACAGGTGGCAGATACCGTTTCAAAGATGATTGGGAGACTCCCGATACCCAGGTAATCAGCATGGAATTTAACAACAATACGGCAATGACATGGGAAGGACGCAGCTGTAATCCTCATCTAATTGAAGGTGCTACAGTGGGGGTTACTTTCTATGGTGAAAATGGAACTTTGGTAACTCAGGGTGGTAACGACTATACAATCTATAGTATTGATGACAAAGTAATTAAAAGTGTAACAAGCGATATTAAAATCGATTCTTCCAACCTGATGAATCCCGGAGAGAAACTCGATGCATTTCATTTGCAAAACTTCCTGGATGGGATAACTAAAGGAACTAAATTAAACTCCGACATTACAGGTGGCCATAAGAGTACACTCCTTGTTCAACTGGGAAATATTTCGCAAAGAGTTGGCAGAACATTAAATACAAACCCAAAGAACGGTCATATACTGAACGACAATGAAGCAATGAAACTATGGTCACGTAAATATGAAAAAGGTTGGGAAATGACTGTGTGATGATCTCTGAAAGTTTCATATTCAGTGTTATAAAAAATGAATTTAAACAAATAATTAAAAACAATGAAAATAGTTGTACTCGACGGATACACTTTAAATCCGGGAGACCTTAGTTGGGAAGGAATAGGAAAATTTGGGGATTTAACTGTATATGACAGAACGGTTAAACAAGCTGATGAAATAATAAAAGCTATTGACAATGCCGAAATAATCTTTACAAATAAAACACCATTGGCAAGAGAGGTGCTATACCAGTTACCATCTTTGAAATATATTGGCGTTTTAGCAACCGGCTATAATGTTGTGGATATCATCGCGGCCAGGGAGCTTGGAATAACTGTCACAAATATTCCGACTTACGGTACAACGGCAGTAGCACAATTTACTTTCGCTCTTATTCTTGAACTTTGCCATCATGTTGGAGATCACAGTCGTTCTGTTCAAAACGGTGAATGGAGCAGCTGTCCGGATTTCTGTTTCTGGAATACTCCTCTGATCGAACTGGCAGGAAAAACGCTGGGAATTATCGGTTTTGGACGAATCGGTCAGGCAACAGCAAAAGTAGCCACGGCCTTTGGGTTGAATGTACTGTATAACGATGTAAATAATTCAGGAAAACTCGACACTGATAATTGCCATTATACTGATTTGGATACTCTTTTTGCAAAGTCAGATATCATAAGTCTCCATTGTCCGCTTTTTGAAAGTACCCAGGGAATCATTAATAGGGATAATATCTTAAAAATGAAAGATGGTGCGATGATTATAAATACATCACGGGGACCATTGGTCGTTGAGAAAGATCTTACTGAAGCATTAAACAACGGAAAACTCGCTGGTGCTGCATTGGATGTGGTATCGACCGAACCCATAGAAAGAACTAATGAATTATTAAAAGCAAAAAACTGCATCCTAACTCCACATATTGCCTGGGCACCAACTGAATCACGTTTCAGACTGATGAATATGGCGGTTGAAAATTTAACTGCATTTTTAAAAGGAACTCCCAAAAATGTTGTAAATCTTTGAGGCAGGTATTTTTTAAACCGCCAATAAAGAAAATGATGTCATAAATTCTGCTTATCTAAAATAGCCTCTAACATGTTAAATTTAAGTGAATTATTAAAGCTTAAGCGTTGGAATACGCCTACTGTGTACAATGGGTGGGAGCAAATCACACAAAGAGAAAGGACTACAGGTTTCAACCTTGAAGAGACAAAAGATTTCATGCCTGAATTCGGGCCGATGATTGGATATGCTGTTACCGTAACCATTAAACCCTCAAAACCAGGATCAAATCCTAATGCCTGGGCCGAATACAGAAATTATATTGCATCTCTGCCGGGTCCTAAGATTATTGTAATGCAAGATCTTGATAAGCCAAATGTTATAGGGTCCTTCTGGGGTGAGGTTAGTGCAAATAATCATAAATCACTCGGTTGTGTTGGTGTTATTGTCGATGGAGCTATCCGTGATCTGGATGAGATGAAAAGTGCGGGATTTAAGGCCCTTGCGCGAAGGTTATGCGTAGGTCATGCCTATGCAACACCAATCAGCTGGGGTGAACCTGTGGAAGTATTTGGAACAAGGGTAAACACAGGAGATCTTATTCATGCAGACAAGCATGGGTTTCTCATCATTCCGGAAGAGGATCAGTCACGTATTCTCGAAGCCTCCCTGTTTATGGATAATAACGAGTGTAATACAGTTATTTCAGCTGCTTTAAAATTTGATGGGATTGATGAACAGATTAAAATCGCAGAAAAAATGAACTACGCTGCAAAAGAGTTTAGCCAGTCGGCAAATGCTGCTCTGGGAAGGGAAGGAGAATGGAAATAATGACGGGACAGAAATTCAGAGACGCATTGCGCTCAGGAAAAAACGTTTTTGGAACAATGCTTACTTCCTCATCTCCAAAGATGTTCGATGTAACTTTAGGATTAAACCTCGATTACGTGTTTTTTTGCGATGAACATGTCGCATACAATCCGGAGACTTTAAGCTGGATGTGCCGTGCCTATAAAGCTGCGGGAATTAATCCAATCGTGAGAATCCTTGAACCAGACCCATTCCTTGCTACTAAGGCACTGGATGCTGGTGCTGGTGCAATACTTGTCCCGTACATCGAAAAAGTTGAAGACGTTTATGACCTCGTTGGTGCGGTAAAATTCCGCCCGTTAAAGGGGGAAAAACTTAAAAGAATTCTTTATGGCAAGGAGACTCCATCTGCAGAATTAGTTGCTTACCTTAAAAATCATAATAAAAATCATACTTTACTGCTCAATATCGAAAGCCCTGCCGGAGTTGCAAATATGGAGGAATTCTTTGCAATTAAATCAGTCGATGGTCCTGGTGTAGATGGAATTGTGATTGGTCCTCATGACCTCTCAACCTCCTACGACATGCCGGAACAATATATGAGTAAGGAATTTCTGGATCTAAGCTGCGGTATTATCAGAAAAGCCAGAGAATCAGGTGTTGCCGCGGGAGGTCATAACGGGTCGAGGGGTACTTTGGACCTTCAGATGGAATGGGCAAAAGCCGGGGCTACTATTATTATGCACAGTTCTGACATGTTCCATTTCGCTGATAAGTTGCAGGATGATATGAATCGGCTTCGTGAAATTAAAGGAGAAAAAACAGATTATTTAAAGTCGACCGAAAGTATTTGATCAGATGAAGAATTTACTGCTTCTCATTGGACTCATATTCGTTGTGTTTGGATGTAATAAGTCAAAATTAATCACTCTTGTTAGCGAGGGAAAAAGTCAGTATTATATCCTGATTCCATTGAAGGCTTCTGAACAGGAAAACCGGGCTGCAAAATTGATTCAAAAATATGTGAAGCAAATTTCGGGGTGCGAAATACCAATCAATCAAAAAATTATACCAGAAAGAAAAGCAATTAGCATCTGCGAAACCGAGGGGCTTAAGTATGACGGATATCGAATCCAAAATTCTGAAGATGGTACGATTAAAATCCGGGGAGGCAAACGCAAAGGATGTGTATATGGCGCAATTACATTACTGGAGAAATATCTTGGCTGCCATTTATATAGCCCGGACTTTAAGGTTATCCCTTCAAATAAAACCCTGAATCTTCCGGTTGTATCACTTTCAGATTCTTCTGTGAATAATTTCAGGATTGTCAATTATTTTTCACCAGCCTACCAAAATGATGAAGATCTCATGGACTGGAACCGTTTATTCAGTCATTATATCTTTGCGTCCCACTCCTTTGACTGGCTTGTTCCCTGGGAAACTTACTTCAAGACACATCCCGAATACTATGCATTACGGGAAGGGAAGCGACTGCCAACTCAATTATGCCTGACAAACAAAGACGTACTTAAAATTGCAATTGAGAAGTTAAGGAAGGAGACCACTGCGAACCCAACGCAAATCTACTGGTCAGTTGCACAAAATGATTATGGTAACCCCTGTCAATGCGACAAATGTCTTGAAATTGAAAAGATTGACAAGAGCCAATCGGGACCTGTTATCCATTTTGTGAACCAGATTGCAAAGGAATTTCCTGATAAGATGATCTGTACCTATGCTTATAATTATACCCAATCGGCACCTGCTGTAACTAAACCCATTGATAACGTACACATTACACTCTGCTCTATCGAGACTGACCGCAGCAGACCCATTGCAACAGATATATCCAAATCAGCAATACAATTCAGAAAGGATATCGCTGATTGGGGGAAAATTTGTAAACATATTGCCACCTACGACTATACGATTAATTATCATCACTTTATCTCGCCCCATCCAAACTTGTTTGTTCTTCAACCCAATATTCAGTTATTTGTAAATAATAATGTTTTTGATCATTATCAACAATCAGATATTGCAGAAGGTCATGAGTTTGCAGAACTGAGACTTCATCTGATCTCCAAATTGCTATGGAATCCAAATATTGACGTGTCGTCAACAATGGATGAGTTTTTAAAAGGATTTTACGGTCCGGCATCACCCTGGATAAGAAAATATATTGATGAACTCCAGAACGACCTTGTGAAATCGGGCGATCGGCTTAATATTTTTGGTCCTCCGTCCATCCATCAGAATACCTACCTTACCTCTGACAATCTTGAGAAATACTCAGGCTATTTTGATAAAGCAGAAACAGTTACCAAGGATGATTCAACCTTTCTTCGTCATGTACAGGTGGCCCGTCTGCCATTAAGCTATGCGATTATTGAGATTGCCAAGACAAATGTTACAGGTCCAAGAGGTTGGTGGGATAAAACGGGGACAATAAAGTCCCAAAAGCTTGAAGCTATTTTGGAAAAATTTTATGAAGTGATGCTCCGTGAAAAGATTGGGGTTATGAGTGAGCATAATCTTACTGCGAAAGATTACTACGATATGAGCAGACAAACGGCACAAAAAGTTTATGTCCGAAATAATCTTGCTTTCCATAAAAAGGTTGTAACCAAACCAATGCCTAACTCATTGAATAAATACAATCATGGGGATTTGTCTTTATTAACTGATGGAGGAATAGGTGATCTAAACAAATCAAAACCTGCCTGGATTGGTTGGGAAGAGGAGCATGTTGAAATTATGACTGATCTGGATACCTGCACAAAAGCCTCTTCAATAGAAATGACAACCCTTCTCGATACCAAAACCCGAAAAATTCTTCACCCTTCAATTGTAGAGTGCCTTGTTTCGGATCATCAGGATAAAGGGTTTATTTCAATTGGAAAAATTAAAGTCTTGGGTAATCAGGTGAATGAAAAAAGCTTCAGAACCTATAACTTTAAAATCCCGGTAAATGCCAAACCTTTTCGATTCGTGAAACTACAGGTATATGGGAATAAGTTTATGCCACCTCCCTACCCTACCGTGGGTCAGAAAGCGCAAATTTATGTTGGTGAAATAGTGGTTAATAAGTAAATTGCCCAAATTAATCATAGAATTATAAGGTTATGAAATTCATTTTTTTCTTTCGCTTTAAACTTTTAATCGTATTTAATTTGCTGATTCTCTTGAATAATTCGTACGCTCAAACCAGAATTGAAGGATTGTTATATCTCACCAATAAACCGGTGTCTATATTAATAAAAGAGGGGAAAATCATTCGTGTTCAGGCAATTGAAAAGCTTTCGGATGAAAGTCATCCTCTATTTGTTGCTCCCGGTCTCATTGATAATCAGGTTAACGGATTTGCCGGCATATCTTTTTGCTTTGCCGGAGGAGAGTTGACTAATGAGGGAATATTAAAAGCTACACAGGAACTCTGGAAAAAAGGAATAACCACTTACCTGCCAACTCTTACATCGAACAGTAATGAAGTGATCTTACGGAACCTTGCATTGCTGGCAACTGCCAAAATTAATCCTGCCCTACACGGATCCATCGCAGGATTCCATCTGGAGGGGCCTTACATCTCTGCTGTGGATGGCTACCGCGGTGCACACCCGCTAAAATATGTACGCAAACCAGACTGGCAGGAATTTATGGAGTGGTATAAATCTTCGCGCAGTAATATCAGGACAATTACTCTTGCCCCTGAAGTTGAAGGTTCAATGGAATTCATCAGAAAATGTACCGCCCTTGGCATCATTGTGGCCATTGGCCATCACAATGCTGACAAAAAAACTATTGATGAGGCGGTTGAAAATGGGGCAAGGATCACTACCCATCTTGGAAATGGTTGCGCGAACATGATCAACCGACATCTGAATCCTCTATGGCCTCAACTTGCTAATGATAAACTCATGTCCAGTATTATTTGTGATGGTTTCCATTTGCGGGACGAAGAAATTTCAGTTTTTTATAAGGTCAAAGGTCCTGACAGGACAATCATAACTTCAGATGTAACCAGCTTCGCATCATTACCCCCCGGAAATTACAAAAATGAAGAAGGAGAAACTATTGAACTCACCAGGGAAGGTATGCTTCGTTTACCTGTGCAAAATGTTCTTTATGGTTCGGCCTCTCCTATCTCAAGAGGCGTTGCCCGAATTATGAAAATTACAGGATGTTCTTTGGGTGAGGCAATTAAGATGTCGAGTACAAATCCTGCAATGTTATATGGTTTAAAAGACAGGGGAAGAATTGAAAAAGGGATGCGTGCTGACCTTATATTATTTGAAATAGGGGATTCTGATCTTGTAATTAAAAAGACTTATGTTGAAGGTAATCTGGTTTATGAGGCAGGTAAATAGGCTATTCGGCTTTGGGGCTGTTCGGGGTTTCGGCTATTCGGGGTTAGGCGGATCGGAAATTCGGCTATTCGGGGTTTGGGTTGATGAGCCGGACGAGGTATAGAGAGTTAGGGTTAGACTTATTGTTGATCGAAAACAATGGGTAATAAAATATATACCTTTGTCTAAATCAGCAATACCCTGGCAGCCGAAAAGCCTAAAGGACTGAACGGTTTTCCGAAAATTAAAAACTAATTTCTACACCAAATGACAAACTTAACCAACAAAATGGGCACTTACCGTTACCGTATTCTTGCCCTGGTGTTTATGGCAACTACAATAAATTATTTCGACAGGAGTATTGTCGGAGTCATGGCACCTACGCTGCAAAAACTTTTCGACTGGAGTAATAAGGATTATGCAGCGATTATGGTCTCATTCAAAATAGCCTATGGTATTGGATTGCTATTTATGGGAGGTGTAATCGATAAACTGGGAACTAAAAAAGGATATACGCTTTCAATAGTGATATGGAGTATTTTTGGCATGTTACATGCCGTGATCAGGCCTGCATTTAGTTTGGCAGGTTTTATTGCGGCACGGTTCGGTCTCGGAATAGGTGAATCCGGAAATTTTCCGGCAGCAATAAAAACAGTAGCAGAATGGTTTCCAAAGAGAGACCGAGCCTTTGCCACCGGGATTTTTGATGCTTCTACAAGCGTAGGTGCCATACTTGCTCCGTTTATCGTTGGTGCCATCGTTTCAGTTGAAGGTGCGAATTGGCAGATTCCTTTTCTGTTTACTGGGATTTTAAGTGCTTTGTGGGTATTTCTTTGGCTTAAAACTTATCAGAAACCAGAGGATCATCCACGTCTAACCGAAAAGGAACTAGCCTATATAAACAGCGACTCAGCGGAGGAAAATACGGAAAGTATTCCCTGGATTAAACTTGTTCCCAAGCGGGAAACCTGGGCATTCGCACTGACAACAATCACTGATGGGGTATGGTGGTTTTACCTTTTTTGGGGTGCCAAGTTTCTGGCTGAACGTTTCGGCGTAGACATAAAGAACATAGGGCCGCCATTTCTGATCATCTTTATTATGGCTGATGCCGGAAGTCTTTTGGGCGGATATATTTCCGGTCTGCTAATCAAACAGGGATGGTCTCTAAATAAAGCCAGAAAAATAACAATGCTTGTTTGTGCAATCATCATATTACCCGTATCCTTTGTACCGGTTATTACAAGTAAATGGATCGCGGTCTTTCTAATTGGTCTGGGTGCGGCAGGCCATCAGTCATGGTCCATAAACAGTTACACACTTGTGCCGGATGTATTTCCCAAGAAAGCCGTTGCTTCCGTGATCGGGATTGGTAAAATGGTGGGAGTTGCAGTTGCGGTATTAGCCGATCTGGCACTCGGAGCAGTCCTTGATACTGCCGGCAATTCCGGATATTTCTGGGCATTTGTTATTGCAGGATTATCGTATCTCACAATTTTAGGTTTTGTTCATCTTCTTATGCCAAAGATGACTCCCCTGGATGATAACCTGAATTATATTTATGAATAATTTAAATTGAGATAGTTATGGAAATAGTCATTTCTGAATCCAAGCAGGAGCTTGGAAAAATTGCGGCGCAAACAGGAGCAGATTTAATTCGTAAAGCGATCATTCAAAATGGAGAAGCTTTTATAATTGTAGCCACTGGAGCATCCCAGTTTGAGATGCTTGGCGAGCTTGTCAAAGAAGACCTGAACTGGTCACTGGTTACTGCATTTCATCTGGATGAATATATCGGAATCTCTGATCAACATCCGGCCTCATTTCGGAAATACCTTAAGGAGAGATTTGCCGACCTTGTTTTACCCCGCGAATTTAATTATGTCAATGGAGATGATGATCCTGACGCCGAATGCAAACGACTTGGCGATCTGATCAGCAAACAGCCGATTGATGTGGCATTTGTTGGTATTGGTGAAAACGGTCATCTGGCCTTCAACGATCCACCGGCAGATTTCGAAATTGAAGACCCTTATCTTGTTGTAAATCTTAATGATGCCTGCCGCCATCAGCAATTAGGCGAAGGTTGGTTTCCTACTTTTGATGACGTACCTAAAAAGGCGATAAGCATGTCCATCAGACAAATAATGAAATCGAAAGCAATAATCTGCAGTGTTCCGGATGACAGGAAAGCGCAGGCAGTATATGGCACCCTAAACAATGAGATTTCACCCGATTGCCCTGCTTCAATTCTTAGGAATCATCCAAATACAATATTATATCTCGACAAGCAATCTTCGTCATTATTATGAGATTCAACCTTAAAAAGCTTATATTTTCAGGAACTATACTGTTGTTTATGTGTGGTTTTAAGCCTGCAGACAACAAGAAACCCAACCTGGATTATGTTGATCCCTATATTGGAGGAATGGGACACCTGCTGCATCCTACCCGGCCTAATGTTCAATTGCCAAACCAGATGGTTCGAATGCATCCGTTACGGGCAGATTTTCTGGACGATCAGATTAGTTTCTTCCCACTGACAATGATATCGCATCGTGCCGGTGAACTGTTCGGAATTCTACCCGGAATGGGAAAGCCGGAAGCAGGAACCTGGAAAGAGCGCCAGACCTATGATCATGATCTTGAGATTGTGCGTCCGTATTATTTCTCGACATACCTTATCGATGAAGATATTAAAACCGAATTTGTACCCGGGAACAAAGTGGGATTCTTTCGTTTTACCTTTCCCGTCAAAGGTGCCAAAAGACTACGCTTACAAATCAATCAGGAGGGACATTGGGATATAATCAATAAAAATGGAATTGCTGGTGAAGAACAGTTTTTTGGTATGAAGGCATTTGTGTATGGCGAGTTTAATCAGGATTGTAAAACAGTCCTGAAAACCGTGACTCGTCCTGTAAAGAAGACAAACAAAACCAGGCAGGAGCCAACGGCATGGGTTGAATTCCAGGGTGATGATGATAGACCTGTAGAATTCAAGTATGCCATATCATTTATAAGCCCCGAACAGGCCAGGATAAATCTGAAAAATGAGATTCCCCATTGGGATTTTGGATCACTGAAAGATAATGGGGAGAAGATCTGGACCGATGTTGTGAATCAAATCGAAGTAAAAGGGGCAACTGAAGCTCAGCGCCGTACCTTCTTTACTTCTTTGTATCGCACCTATGAACGCATGGTTAACATCAACGAATATGGAAATTATTACAGTGCGTATGATCACCGTATACACAAATCAGAGCGTGATTTCTATATTGATGACTGGGTTTGGGATACATATCTGGCAAATCATCCTTTACGTATGATCCTTCAGCCCAAAAAGGAGTCCGATATGCTCGACTCCTACACAAAAATGTATGAGCAGGGAGGCTGGATGCCTCAGTTTCCGCTCCTATATATCGACAATCCTGCTATGAACGGGTTTCACTCAACAATTGTGTTCCTCGATGCCTGGAGAAAAGGGATCAGGGGATTTGACGCGGATAAAGCGTATGAAGGGATTCGAAAAAACGGATATCAGGCAACAATGCTTCCATGGCGAAATGGCCCTCTGTGTTCGCTTGATACGTTTTACAGAAAGAATGGATATTATCCTGCATTAATGCCAGGAGAGGCTGAAACTGTGAAGGAGGTTGACAGTTTTGAGAAACGTCAGAGCGTTGCAGTCACGCTTGGGGCAAGTTATGATGACTGGGCACTGTCCGAAATGGCCCGGGAATTGGGGCATAAGGAAGATCAGCAATACTTCCGCAACCAATCAACCAACTACCGAAATTTATATCGTCCGGAGAAGAAGCTTATGTGGCCCAAAAATTCAAAGGGTGAATGGATAGAAATTGATCCGAAATTCGATGGTGGCCCGGGGGGACGGGATTATTATGACGAAAATAACGGGTATACCTATCAGTGGCAGGTTCAGGAAGATATTCACGGGCTGATCAAATTGATGGGGGGCAGGGAAAAATTTACTGCGAATCTCGACCAGCTATTTCGTGAGGATCTTGGCAGGACAAAGTTCCAGTTTTGGGCGAAGTTTGCAGACGCTACGGGTTTGGTTGGACAATATTCGATGGGAAATGAACCGAGTTTTCATATTCCATGGTTGTATAATTATTCCGGTGAACCATGGAAGACTCAGAAAAGAGTAAGGTTTTTGCTTGATGTCTGGTTTCAGGACAACATATTTGGAATCCCTGGAGATGAGGATGGAGGTGGCATGACTGCCTTTGTTGTCTTCGCTTCAATGGGTTTTTATCCGGTTACTCCCGGATTACCTGTTTATAATATTGGTAGTCCGGTCTTTGAAGAGGTAAAGATTAAGCTCAGTAATGGAAAAACATTCACAATAGTCGCGCATAATTATGCAAAAGGAAATAAATATATCCAGTCTGCCAAATTAAACGGCAAGCAATTAGATCGTCCCTGGTTCACACATACTGACTTGTTAAACGGAGCAACAATAGAATTGGAAATGGGAGCCTACCCAAACAAGAAATGGGGGTCATCGGTTGATGCTGCACCACCTTCTGAAATTGAATAATGATCATTTTGTAGAGACATAAATCTTTACCTCTCCATTGAATAATGTTTAAAACAGGGAGACTATGAAAATCAAAAAAGATTTACCAGGGAAAAATAACAAATCGATTTACCTTTTGATACTTGGAATTTCCATGTGCTTGCTTTCCATTTTCTGGATCTTCGCAAGATTAGCAGAAAATGAATTGATAAAGCATTTCGATTGGATTTATTCCGGATTTTTTGCTTTGAGTGGCATAACTAATATTTTTTTAGGTCTTGGCTCTTCGATTGAACGAATTTTTGGAACAAGAAACCTGAAATAAGTAGAAACTTAAAAACCTCTATGAATAACCGCAGAGACTTCCTGAGGAAAGGCGCACTGGCTGGGATCCTTTTATCAGGAGCCACCGGGATAAGCGGAGATCTTGTCGCCCTGGATAAATCGGAATTAAAGAATGGCACGTTAACTAAGAATTCCGGCACGATCTTTAATTCAATCGCCTTTATCACCTCAGAAAGTCCTGGGGTTCTCGCGGAAAAGGCAACGAGAATTTTCCTCAGGATTCTCAACGAGCGTACAGGTCTCGATTTCAGCGGAAGCGGGGGGAACCACCTCACAATCCGGTTAAGGATTTTAGCCCGGACAATGCCCCCTGAGGCATTCCGGATAGAGAAACCGGAGGAAAACAGTATCATCCTTTCTGCCAGCGATTCAAACGGTATCTTGTATGGATTGGGGAAACTGCTCCATATATCGGTCATCTCTGAGGCTGGATTTATTCCGGGAGAATGGCATGGGTTATCGGTCCCGGAGAAGTCACAGCGAAACATCTATTTCGCCACACATTTTCATAATTTCTACCACACAGCCCCGGTGGAAAAGGTGATAAACTATATTGAAGAGCTCGCACTCTGGGGGTATAACAACATTGAGGTGTGGTTCGACATGCACGGTTTTGAGGGAATTAATGACCCTAAAGCTGGGGCTATGTTAGACCGGCTGACAATCATTTTGAGAGCAGGCAAAGATGCCGGAATGAAAATCTCAATTTGCATGCTCGCCAATGAAGGTTACAATTCATCCCCAATTGAATTGCGGGCCCAACCTCCGAAACAGATCAGGCTGCGCGGGTGCTACGGGGTGGAAATCTGTCCTTCGCAACCGGGTGGAACCGAATTGATCCTGAAACAGATCGAAGAGGAACTCGAGGCCTTCAGCCTACGCGGTGTACTTGTCGATTTCATCGTTGTCTGGCCTTATGATCAGGGTGGTTGCGGATGCGACAGGTGTACTCCCTGGGGAAGCAACGGCTATCTGAAATTGTCAGGAAAAATAACAGAGCTCGCCCACCGAAAAATACCCGGTGTAAGGATTATCCTTTCAACCTGGCTGTTCGATTGTGTTGAAGATGAAGGGGAATGGGCCGGAGTCGCCAAAGCTTTCAGGGATGAGAAACCGTGGGTTGACTTTATCCAGGCCGATTCCCATGAAGCATTTCCCAAATATCTCAAGAACAACCCGGTTCCGGGAGACCTTCCGCTGCTAAATTTCCCTGAAATTAGTATGTGGAATTCATGGCCATGGGGTGGATTTGGAGCAAATCCGCTACCCCAAAGGTTTCAGGGATTGTGGGACGAAGTCAAGGACAAAGTTGCGGGTGGTGCACCTTATTCAGAGGGGATATTTGAAGATATCAACAAAGTCATTTACAGTCAGTTTTATTGGACGGGTTCCAAGACTTCAATTCAAACAGTCAGGGAATATGTATCGTTTGAATTCTCTGCAGATCATGCAGAATCTATCATAAAGGCCATTGAAATCCTTGAAACAAACCATGGGTTAAGAGCAGGATTTAAACCAGGGTCTCCTCCCACCTTTAAAGTTCCCACAGAGGATTACGGGGCTGAGGAAGCATATAATTTGCTGAAAGAAGTGGATCACAATCTCCCGGAGAGAACAAGAATCAGCTGGCGGTGGAGGATATTATTTCTGCGGGCAATGTTTGATTATAAATTGAGGAAAAATAAAGGATTTACAGACGAAACGGTTGAGGCCGGATTTCGGGAGTTAACTGAATTATATTATGCATATCAGGCAGATTTATCTGTCCAGCCACCACTAAAATAATCAATAATCGTTAGATTACTAAAGACTTATCTGTTTATTTCGGATCTTTATCTGCAACAGGATGCCGAAAAAGTAAAACCCCAAAAGAGACTGCAAAAACACAATAAATAATGACCACTAGCCAAATAGCAATTGGAAATACCGGATCAGCTGTTATTCCTTTAGTCAGGGCAAGACCCGAAATCATAAAGTGGGTAAAGTTCGCAGTAGCTATTGGACGGTTATAAATGCCTCCAATAAGACCGGATCTTGTCATCCAGTTCAGCATGGCAAAACCAAAATAAAGACCTCCAAGTATTTGCAGAAGAAATTCCACCAATTTATTTCCGCCTATTCCCAATCCAACTGAGATTTCCTGGGGAATAAAGGTCAGAATTATACCTGAAATCCCAAGTATTACTGAAGAAGCAGTCATTAATATTTTTGTATTCATTGGGACAAAATAAGCTATTTATAATAAATCTAAGTTTTGATGAAAGTATAAAATAAATTTAATCTTCTGAATAATTGGGGGACCTTTTTTCCAATACTTCGGTAAATTTTAAGCGGCAATTTTGCCATAATTGAGTAGTTCTTTGACAATTTTTTGATTTTTTGGTGTGTTTGGGTTTATAGCAAACATGCACATAAATCGTTCTGCGGTAAGTGTTGCATTGAAG
>CAINLJ010000203.1 GCA_903850335.1 uncultured Bacteroidia bacterium
CTGATCCAATCTTCGTGCAGATCTGTCTTATGACAACTTTTAACAATGATTATAGTATTTCAGTCTGCTTGTTAAAGCTAAAGTAAGTACAAAAGAAAAAGCCCCTGGTTATCAGGAGCTTTGTAGCCTCACCGCGACTCGAACGCGAATCTAAAGTTTAGGAAACTTTCGTTCTATCCCTTGAACTATGAGGCCGGAAATTAATTTTGCGAAAGTAATCTTTTTGCGGAACAGGACAAGGCCTTTTCTCTCGCAATTTATCTGCTACCGATGAATCGATACAGGTACGCTTTTTAACTTCTTAACTGCCTCAATGAGCAATTCGTCGGGTTTCGCGAAACAGATTCTGATCAGCTGATTTTTGGTTTTTTCATGTTGAAAAGCAGAAAAAGGTACAGTAGCGACACCGTATTCAAGAATTAACCGGGTAGCAAATTCTATATCCGGTTCATCCGAAATCTTGCTATAATCAAGTAACTGATAAAACGTCGACTGTGTAGGAACAAAATTAAATTTACTCCCCTTTAAAAGTGAAATAAACAAATCCCGCTTCTTATGATACGATTTACTAATCGTCTCAAAATTAGGACTATCTTTAAGATACTCTGCCAACGCATATTGTGCCGGAGTATTTACGCTAAATCCCTGAAATTGCTGAATTTTCCTGAATTCACTCATCAATCTTTCAGGCCCAAAGATGTAACCAATTCCCCATCCTGTAATATTAAATACAGGACCAAAACTCGATACAATCAGACTCTTGGCAGCCAGATCAGGCACTGAGGCAAGACTGTTGAATTTCAATCCGTCATAAACGATATTGTCAAAAACTTCATTGCAAAGTATTACAAGACGCGTACCATTTGTCAGCCTTTTAAGCTGATCAAGATCTTCCTCAAGGAAAATCCTTCCGGTGGGATTTTGAGGATTATTAATAATGATCAATTTGGTCTTTGAGGTTACGAGCTTCTTAACCTCTTCCCAGTCTATCCTGAAATCAGGGAGTTTGAGATTCACAAAAATTGGGCGGCCTCCGTTTAGTTCTATGAATGGAGCGTAGGACTCCTGGACAGGTTCAAAAACAATTACTTCATCACCTTCTTTTACAAAAGTGCTGATTGCTGTCGTCATTGCCTGGGCAGGACCCGCAGTTATTGTAATTTCACTATCCGGACTGAAAGAGGATTTATTTTGCTTATTTACAAGATTAATAATCTGATCCCTCAACTGCTCAATCCCTTCAACAGGCGAATAATCATTATTCCCAAGTCTCATATTCTTGCTTACCAGATCAATCAGTTTGTCCGGACAGGCAAGATTCGACATAGGAATCGCCAAATCAATTGCATTCATCCCTTCGGCAATTTCCATGATTGCCAATAGAGAGTTTTTCTTAGGAGTAGGAATTTTAGATGAACCCATTTATTATACAAAATTGCTATCCGCAAAAATAGTAATATTTTTTGTCGTTACATGAATATTTTTTTATTCAGAATCAGTTAAAAAGAATTTTCGTCTAACTTTTATTCCTGTAAAATTTCTTTTAACACTTCCAATGATTTGATATGAAGCCTACTTCCCAGATGCAGGCCGTAATAATCGAGAATGGAGCTAAGCAGAATATTCCGTTGAAGTCTGTCAACCTTTAAACTGGCCAGGTTATTGTAGTTTATCTCCAGAATTTTTGATATTATTTGGCTTTCCACCTCATGTAAAAACCACGGATGTTCCGGCTGTGATGCAACAAATGCGCCTCCTGCTAAGTCAAAAAACCTATTGGATTGGGAAAAATTCTGCGTCGGAGCGAATCCCAGATACCTTGTGAGGTGAAGTATAAAAAACAGATGGAAATTAGCTACTCCATCTTCCATTAAATCAAGTACCTGAATAGAATTGTAAAGAAATTCAAATAAATCCGGCCGGGATTCTTCTTCCTTAAGTACTTTATTCAATAATTCTGCAAGAAACATCGCCTGAGAGGATTTACCAATCGAATATGGAATTGAACCAAAGGGATGACTGTTTTTAAGTTCCCGGACCCGTTGCAATTCACGGCCTTGTTTGAAATCGACCTCCATTTCAAGCAAAGAAAGCTGTCTCAGAAGATTTGCCTTGACAGGCGATTTTTTCGAATGAATACCCTGCATTATAAACGACATCCTGCCATAGGCTTCAGTATAGATTGTTGTAATCAATCCGGTCTCTCCGTATTTAATGCTGTGTAAGACAATGCCACGTGTTTTGTGAAGCATCGGTTAATGTATAAAAAGTAATTTAATAACCTGTGACTGGCTTCCATCTCTGTTTGAGCAGAAAATCATGTAAACTCCGGTACTTGGCCTCTCTCCGTTTCTTCTCCTTCCATTCCAGATTGCACGTCCACCATTCGAAGTAGTCTTAAAAATCATATTCCCGTTTACATCAGTTATTTTCACTGTCGATTCTGCTGTCAGACCATCGATCGTAATATTGTCATTATAGGTTTCCCGCACGGGGTTTGGCCAAACATATAAATGATGAAAGCCTTGTTCTCCAGAAGTAGCATCGCCTTTCCGCGAGATTAAACCATGGTCGGTTGCAATAAATACCTCGCCGGTCTGACCATTGATGGCAATGCTGTTGATATGATTTGAGAATAGCGGCGAATTATCTGTGTCAAAATGTTCTATTAGTCTGGATCCATCCTCAGAATAAAGGTATACACCCGAATTATTTGTTCCAAACCACTTTCGGTTGCCTCCGTCAACCGAGATAGTAGTGACTGTAAGATTTTCGAGAAGAGGATGAAAAAGTCCGTCACCTAAATCTACGGAAGGTTGTACACCATAAAAATCGGTGTTTCCAAAGAGTGATTCAGGATTTGAGTAAAGCACAACCCCGTTTTCAGTTGCTACCCAAAGGAATCCATTCTGGTCCTCAGCAAGTGCATTAACCTGATTAAATCCCTTTAAAATAGTTGTCTCACTGTTTGAAAACCGGCTTCTTACAGATGTTTTTTTGTACACATCATCACTTGTATTTTCTATCGAACTGCCTGTTTTCAGAGCAAATAAATCTGAATTATTTGCAACTATCCATTTTGTATCTGCTTTTGTGATTAAAACCTCTCCGGCTGCGACAAATTGATTGTTAATACCTGGATATTCAAATGCTTTCAAGGTTCCATCAGGTTTAAGTACGTGGAGCTGATGTTTCCCGTTAGGATTTGTAATCCATAAATTCCCGGCTCCATCAACCCCAAGACCTCCCGTCTTACAAATCCCGTTAAAAGATTCCAGTGTAGAATTGCCTGAATTATAATTTTTTGCAAACTTGTTTCCTTTAAATTCCAATAAGCCATTTTCCCGTGTAGTGGCAAAAAAATGATCCTGGTTGTCACTTGCAACTACTACGGAAGTCACATTTTTGAGACCCGATAATTTTGGATTTTCCACTTCGTTTAGCGATATCCACTGCGATGCCTGTAACAGGTGCACCTCCGCAGGTATTGATTCTGACTGCGGCTCATCAGACGCAGTTGCGACATATAAATTATTACCAGCGATAGAAAGCATAGTAGAATTATTATCGGCAGGGCTCGAAGGAACAAAGGATGTAAACAGCCCGTTTGCCGATTTCTGAATTAGTCCCTGAACCTGGTCACCAATCCATACATCACCTGAAGTGGTGAAAAGGATATCTGCCGGTGTAACGATTGGTGACGTTTGTGACAAATTTGTATAATTCAGGATTGTACTGCGACTTCCGGCAGTGATTAATTCGATCCGGTTTTCACACAAAAGGGCCAGGGCGGAGGTCGACGTCCTAATTTTTTTTATGCCCTGGATATCTGCAAATACACTTGTCCATATTTGGCCATTAAAGGCGTAAGCTTTACCGTCGGCGTCACTGGCGTAAACCAATTTATTATAATACGACACTGAGTTAAAATGTTTTTGAAAGACAAGGGTTTGATCCTGGACTTTCCAGTTGTGAAAGTCCTGAAGATTTGGATTATTCCTCTCTGCCTTAAATAGCCCGTCTTCGGTTGCAGCCCAGAAGTAGAGATCATCATGTCCAAGCTCTTTTACTGATATTTCAGAGGATTCAGGTCCAATTAACCAGGTCTCAGCTACTTCCCATTTTTTAAGATTGATTTTTACAATTCCAAAATCAGCACTAAGCCATGCAAAGTCACCCTCACAAAGAATTGAATTAATTGATTTGCGTAAAATGCCCGTCTTGAACTTAATATCAGGAAGATTAAGTATCTTATTCCCAATCAATAAATCAAGATTTCCGTTCGTATATCCAATCAGCAATCCCCCTTTGGAACCTGACCAGCCAATCGTTGAAATACCTGAATCCGAAAGACCTTCAACTCGTGAAAAGGTTGCGAAACTTTTGTCGGAAGGTTGATATGAAAAGAGTCCGTTTTCGTTCGCAGCAAAAATCCTCTGATCATTACTTGCAATTGCGATAGTTTGGTAGAATGATAAATAAGCATGCCAATTATAAGCAAGTAAATTTATTGAAGACATCAATACTGCCACAATACACAAAACTATTTTAAGTCTGATGTTCATGAATGGTAAACAAACTGAATGAAGGTACTGTGAATTATATCTGTGAGCAGTGCTGGAAATATCAATTTAATGACTTTAAATAGGAGACTAATTTTTCCACTGCTTTTCCCCGGTGACTAATTTTGTTCTTCTCTTCGGATGACATTTCAGCAAAGGAATGTGAATAACCTTCGGGAAGAAAAATTGGATCATAACCGAAACCTGCACTCCCTTGTGCTTCTAATAATATCTCACCTTCTACTATCCCTTCAAACTGTTTCTCAATGCCATCGGTGATAAGAGAGATTACGCATCTGAAACGTGCCTTTCGGTTTGAAATGCCGGACATCTTTTCCAAAACTTTAGTCATATTCGCTAAAGAACTTTTTTCTTCACCTGCGTAGCGAGCCGAATAGACACCTGGTTCATTCCCGAGTTCCTCAATTTCGAGTCCGGTGTCGTCAGCAAAGCAATTTATTTTATATCTATCCCAGATATAAAAAGATTTTTGTGAAGCATTTGTCTCGAGGGTGGGCCCGGTTTCGGGAATATCCTCCATACATCCTATATCCTTTAAACTGAGTAAATCAAATTCACCGGATAACAACTCTTTAATTTCTCTGAGTTTGTGGTCATTATTTGTTGCAAATACAAGTTTCCCCATTTGTCGTTGTAATGTCTTTTGATACAAAATTAAACGAATCACACGATTTAGGTTGTTTACTTTAAAATTTCATGCAAAAAAACTATCTTGTGAATTATTTTGATAATTCATTAAACGTTTATGGCAAAGAACATCGGAATCAGGTGTGTAAATTCCAATAGTGATTGCGAGTTTCCTTTGGGAATCACATTAGGAGAGATTGCTGAGCGACTTTCTGTGTCAAACCCAAGGCCCATCCTTGGAGCTTATGTGAATAATAGACCAAAACCATTAGATTATGAGATGGTTAAACCAAGGCAGGTAGAATTCTTCGATTATACCTGTCGTGACGGACAGCGTATGTATCTTCGAACTCTTTCGTTTATTCTTTATGCAGCAATTCGTAATCTATGGCCCGGCGTAAGTCTTAAAATTGATCATCCTATTTCGAAAGGGTATTATTGCGAACTCGAACAACTCAACAGACCATTTACCCAGGAAGATGTTACGCTAATTAAAGAGGAGATGCAGTCGATAATTGATCAGGATATTCCCGTTGAACGAAAGATGGTAACTACCGGGACTGCAATTGATTTACTTGAAACAAATGGTTTGGGCCGTAAAGCTGAACTTTACCGTAATTATGGAAGACTTTATGCACCCCTGTTTTTTCTGGGCCAATATGCCAATTTTTTCTATGGACACATGCTTACCTCAACAGGATGTATCCGTAATTTCGGAATTGAAAAATATTATGACGGATTTCTGCTTCGTTTCCCCATTCAGTTTAATCCGGATGAACTCGAACCAGCCATCAGGCAAGACAAACTTTTTGGAATTTTCAGGGAGCATAAGAAATGGGCCGAGATTCTTGGTGTAGAAGATATTCCGAGGCTGAATGCCTTTAAACGTGCCGGGCAATACAGTGACCTGATTAAAATATCCGAGGCGTTACATGAGAAAAAAATAGCTGAAATTGCTACTGAGATCACTAACCGAAAAGACAAGGTAAATATAATTCTGATTGCAGGTCCATCGAGTTCCGGTAAAACAACGTTTAGCCGAAGATTAGGTATTCAATTGGCTGTTAATGGACTGCATGCATTGGAAGTCTCTGTTGACGATTTCTTCGTAAACAGGGAATTTACTCCGGTTGACGATTCCGGCAACTATGATTTTGAAGCCCTTGAGGCGATAGATATTCCCTATCTGAACGAATTTTTACTTAAATTAATTGCCGGAGAGGAAGTAGCCGTTCCCCGATTTGATTTTCAGCTTGGACAACGAAAATTCAACGGGAAAAAAATGAAAATGGAGAAGGATAATATACTCATAATTGAAGGAATACATGGGTTAAACCCTCAGCTAACTCCCCAAATAGATGCGGATAAAACATTTAGAATTTTTGTGTCTGCCCTCACACAGATTTCGATCGACGAGCATACCTACATCCCAACGACTGACAACCGACTCTTAAGGAGAATAATACGTGACAGTAAATACAGAGGATACGACGCATATACGACTATTAAAAGATGGCCTAGTGTTCGACGAGGAGAAGAGAAACATATTTTTCCATATCAGGAAAATGCAGATATAATGTTTAATTCGGCACTGATATATGAGCTTGCTGTTATAAAAAAATATGCAAGTCCGTTGTTGAAACAGGTAAAGGAAAATACTCCCGAATATTCTGAAGCCGTTCGCCTTTTGATTTTTATCTCTTACTTCGATCCGATTCCCGATGATGAAATACCACCTACTTCTGTACTAAGAGAATTTCTTGGAGGAAGCAGTTTCGTATATTGATACTAAATTTAATCGGATTGTAACATGAAATTCCTACATGTGAAGAATAATGCGAGGTTAATTTTCTTATTTTGGCAATTTGTTTTCGGCTATTTAACAAGGTATTTTCAGTCCAAAATATCAGGTACTATCTTATTTAGTTTTTAATTTAAAAATGATCTATATGCTAACTTTTCGAAATAAATCCGCTATTAACCTGTTTTTTATTGTTGTCTTTACCCTTTTTGTACTTCAATTGGAAGGACAAAGTTTAAAGGACATCGAATCAACCCGTGTTTCGTTACCAAACGGGTGGAAATTATCTCCTGTTGGAAAGATGCTGGCTGTTGGCGATTTACCTCTGAATATTGCGGTATCGAGGTCCGGGAAAATGCTCGCTGTCACAAATAATGGTCAAAGTGATCAGAGTATCCATCTTATCGACGCGGAAAAAATGACATTGATCGATTCGGTTATTATAAGAAAAGGATGGCTGGGACTGACATTTTCGAAGGATGAAAAATCTCTGTATGCCTCTGGAGGAAATGACAACCAGGTGATGAAATATGGAATCAAAAACAATAAACTTGTGCCGGAGGATACCCTGACCTTTGGAAAACCTTGGCCGGTAGCCATCTCTGTTGCTGGAATTGCCGTCGATGATGACAAGCAAATCCTTTATGCTGTAACCAAAGAGAATAACTCGCTTTATGTCTATGACTTAAAGTATAAAAAAATCAAAAAGCAAATTCCGCTTGGCGGAGAAGGATATACCTGCGTTTTGTCTGATGATCGAAATTCATTGTATATAACCTGTTGGGGCTGCGACAAAGTCATTCTGTTCGATACCCGTAACGAGGCTTTTACTGGTTGGATACCGGTTGGGGATAATCCCAATGATATAATCACTTCGCATGATGGGAAATATCTTTTTGTCAGTAATGCAAATGATAATTCGGTATCAGTTATTTCGGTTGAACAACATAGGGTTATCGAAACGCTTAATTCTGCTCTTTATCCCGATGCTCCATCAGGCTCAACTGCAAATAGCATTGCCCTAAGTGATGATGAAAAGACCTTGTATATCGCAAATGCAGATAATAACTGTCTTGCAGTATTCGACGTAAGCAGGCCGGGTAACAGCAGAAGTAAGGGATTTATTCCGACAGGATGGTATCCTTCGTGTGTCAGGGTTGTGAAAAATACAATATTCGTTACTAACGGAAAGGGGCTGTCATCAAAGGCAAATCCTAAGGGTCCTAATCCTGAGAGTAAACACGTTACGGTTACCTATCAGAAAGGAACAAAGAAAAAGGTTAGGGATCAGTACATCGGAGGTCTTTTTATAGGAACACTTCAGGCAGTACAGAGTCCAACGGATGAACAATTGAGTATTTATTCTCAGGCGGTTTATAAAAATACTCCTTATTCAAAAGAAAAAGAGATGATTACCACGGGGGAGAAGGGGAATCCGGTACCTTCCAGAGTAGGTGAATATTCTCCCATCAAGCATGTCTTCTACGTTATTAAGGAAAACAGAACCTATGATCAGGTGCTTGGAGATGTTCCCGAGGGAAATGGGGATTCAAGTCTTGTTCTTTTTGGGAAAAAAGTAACTCCTAACCTTCACAACCTTGCAAAACAATTTGTTCTGCTGGATAATTTTTATGTTGACGGGGAGGTAAGCGCAGACGGTCATAACTGGAGCATGGGCGCCTATGCTACGGATTACCTTGAGAAAAACTGGCCTACAAGCTATGGCAGCAGAGGGGGAACATATCCCGGAGAGGCTGAAATCGAAATCGCGAATAATAAAAACGGTTTCATTTGGGATTACTGTAAACGATATGGTGTATCATACCGCACCTATGGTGAGTTTATTGGTGATTCTGATGTTCCAAGGTTACCCTCTTTAAAGGACCATTTTTGCCATAATTACTCAGGATTTGATCTCAATATTCGGGACACTGTCCGACTCAGTATGTGGAAACACGACTTCGATTCATTGGTAATTGCCGGGAAGGTTCCGGGACTAAGTACCATTCGTTTTGGAAATGATCATACGGAGGGGTTGAAGATTGGCAGGCCAACACCCAAGGCGCATGCGGCAGATAATGATTTGGCAGTCGGGCTCTTTATCGAATATCTAAGTCACTCGTCAGTTTGGAACGAAAGTGTTGTTATTATAGTAGAAGATGATGCCCAAAATGGCCCGGATCATGTGGATGCTCACAGGTCGACTACCTACATAGCAGGTGGTTTTATAAAGCAGGGATTTGTAGATCATACGATGTATTCAACGTCTTCGGCATTGCGGACAATAGAACTAATTCTGGGATTACCTCCTATGAGTCAATATGATGCAGCAGCAGAACCTATGTGGAGATGCTTTAACCAAACGGCAAACCACCCACCGTTTAAGGCAACTTCAAACCTTGTCGATCTGAACCTTAAAAATTCGGAGGTCAGTAAATTATCTAAAATCAGTGAATTATTTGATTTCAATAAGGAAGACAGAATTCCGGATGAGCAATTTAATGTTGTGCTTTGGGGTGCCATACACGGAGCTGATTCAACCTATCCGGCGCCTGTTCATGCTGCATTTGTCACTACCGGGAAGGAGGATCAGAAAGACAAGGATTAGCAAAAATTAATTCATAATCATCATTCTACAAATTTAGATTAGGCTGATAGGTTTTTAACCACAGAGAACCGCTGAGAAAGTTCAGAGCGAAAAGTTGATACATTAATACTTTTGGCTTACGGAAAAATAAGGTATTAATATTTACCTCGGTCAGGGTTTCGGTTTATGATCTATTCTAAGACCTTGGTTTCGTTTCACTTGCGGTTATCCATAAGTCAGACGGAGGGGTTATTTTAGTTAAAGCTTTCCGTGGCAGGCAATCGTTGAATTATTTATGATTCTGGTTTTGGGGAGATGCACGACCTGATAATGTGAATTATATTTACCTTTCTTTGCACTGTTTTAAAGCACTCCGGAGGAGCCAAATCTGAATTTCAGCTTACTTTTAATCCTTTCTGTCCGGTGTAATGGTTAGTGTTTCTTCCGGCATTTTCATGCGGACACTTCACAAATACGTATTTCCTGCCCCAGGTTGTTGTGTCCGGCCCCAGGAGGCTGTATCAAAAGGAAAAAATTTAAACGCAAAGACCGCAAAGTGAAAACGCAAAGAATCGCATAGCATGGTATAATAGCTTATTAATTATTCGCTACATTCCATTTTCATTCTTTGACCCAGATGTAGAAGATTTTGGTACAGCCACTTAATGTATTTATTAAGAGGTTTTTTGTATGGAATAAGAATTGCCAAATAAACCCTTCCATTTAAATCGTTTATATAAAATTATTGTTCATGAAGATCTAAATTTATCCTATTCATGCCATCAGAGACCACTTATATTCAGTTCTTTCGGGTAGGACACATTAAATTTAAGTGGTATTGTGATCTTCTTCCCGGGATCGATGGTAACCTTCCAGGTTATTTTTCCATCATCGGAAAGGATGGCCTCGTCGGGTTTTGGTGTAATTTGCTCAACTTTGATTTTTTCATTCCTCGAAATGGGGAACTGATCGTTTAAGTCGAGTGTGATTGACTTGCTTTTCCCATTTGTAATCTCAATATTATATTCAAAACTTACGGTAGTCTCTTTTGCCAGTAACCCGGAATAGCCTGTATATTTTTTTCCAAGTTTACGCTCGATTTTAATTCCTTCGTCAATTCCAAGTGAGAGTTGCATCTCACCATCAGGAACAATGGGGGCATTAACGGATGTTGTTCCTACCATTTTTTCATCTAAGAATACGCTGACAGGTCCGGTAAGAAGGGGAAATGTAAAAGGATTCCTTACAGTAGCTTTTAGAAAGGCGCTTTGTATAAGTTTAGGAATTGTATACCAGTTAAATCTGGCGTCTATTTCAGATTTTGTAATGGATATTTTATGAGGTTGTCCATCTGACAAAATCCCAACTTTGCGTGGAAGAACAAAAGTAAATGAAGTGGTCTCCTCCTGAATTCTGGTCTCTTCAAATTCGGATTCCACAACAGGAGAGGCTGCCTGAGCCATCATGACTTTGGGAGCACTTTGCTTGTCGTATCCAAGTACGGAATTTGATCTGAGTAATCTTGGAGAAAAAACATCGATATACCAGGCTGAAAGTTCAGGATTATTGCCATAAATGAAAGGTTTGGATGTAGAGATTTCGATATCAACATCATTCCAGTCTTCTCCTGTCATTTGTGTCAGAGTTGCAAAATAGTTAAAAAGGACTTTCGATTCATTGAGTAATCCCCTAGCTTCATATTGAGGTGTCCAGCCAGCCTGAGTTGTTATATAATTTAATTTGAGCTTTATATTGTTTTTGTCTTTCGACGATAAAACATGTATGACAATGGTCTTACTCTTATTTTTATCTGATTTCAGGCTTGTCAGTTGATTTTCGAGTGCTGTTTTTTCCTCAATCCATTTCCTGATCTTCGTTTCCAGGAGTGAAATTCGTTCAAAATTGGAGGAAAGTGATTTTTCCAAAAATTTGGTATGGGCGTCTATTTCTGTGGTAGATACTTTTAAATTCTGAGGGAATGGATTGACTTTCTTCAAAAAGTCGTTGGAACTGTTTATCACATTAATCTGATGATTTCCATCATTTATCTTATTGTCAGTAGAATTTATTTCCAACAGTAGTTTTTGAATTTCAGGCTGATCAGTTTTTTTGAGATAAGTTTCTTCTACGCCTACTTCAGCAATAGATAGTTCTGTTGGATCCGTGAGGGCAACCTGAACTGATTCGTTGATTAGAAATGGCGTAATTCCGGAAATCTGAACCGTATTTTCCCCTTTTTTTACAGAAAAAAGGGATTCTCTTGTGATCATCGCCCTGTCTGTGAAGACTGTTACTTTTTGCAGGACGGATTTGGGTTCGACAATAGGATTTTGAGCTTCTGCGGAATAGGAATTTAAGACTGCAGTAAATATAAAAATCAACAAATGGGTAAAGGAAAGATTTCTCATGGCTGGATTAATTTTAACTTTCGTTGAAATGTAAAGATAACGAAAAACAAGATGAAAATCCTGAAAAACAAAAAAGACAAGGGATTGCCTTGTCTCTTTGTTTAGATAGTATTGCGAAAATGATTCAGATTAAATTTTTATAAAGGAATGTTTCCATGCTTTTTTAATGGATTTGACTTATGTTTATTTTGAGTCATTTCAAGGGCCTGGATAATTTTAAACCTTGTTTGAGAAGGTACGATAATTTCATCGATATAACCCAGTTCAGCAGCTTTATAAGGATTGGCAAATTTATCCCGGTAATCTTCAATTTTCTGTGACAACTCCTCCTCGGTCATTTTCCCACGATGGATGATCTTTACAGCACCGTCGGCACCCATAACTGCGATCTCTGCAGAAGGGTAGGCAAAATTAATATCTCCTCCGATGTGCTTGCTGCTCATTACGTCGTAAGCTCCCCCATAGGCCTTGCGTGTGATAAGTGTAATTTTAGGCACAGTTGCCTCTGCAAAGGCATACAGTAGTTTAGCCCCATGTCGTATGATTCCGCCATATTCCTGAGATGTCCCGGGCAGAAATCCAGGAACGTCAACGATAGTCACCAATGGAATATTAAATGCGTCGCAAAAACGCACAAAACGGGCACTTTTTACAGACGAATTAATGTCAAGGACACCAGCCAGACTTGCTGGCTGATTGGCAATGATTCCTACGCTGCGACCTGCAAAACGGGCAAATCCAATAATGATATTTGGTGCAAATGCAGGTTGAATTTCGAAAAAGTTGCGGTCATCTGCGATGCTTGTTATCAGCTCTTTCATATCGTAAGCCTTATTTGGATCATCGGGAATCAGAGTGTCCAGGTTTTTGTCTTCACGATGAATATCATCATTAAAACCTATCGTATGAGGCTCTTCAAGATTATTCGATGGCAGATAACCAATGAGTTCACGAATCATTAGCAGGGCGTGATCCTCGTTGTCAGCGGTTAAATGTGCAACACCGCTTTTCGCATGATGTGTTGAAGCACCTCCGAGTTCTTCTTTTGTAACATCTTCGTGTGTAACAGCCTTTACAACATCCGGACCTGTCACAAACATATAACTTGTATCTTTCACCATAACAATAAAGTCTGTGATTGCAGGAGAATAAACTGCTCCGCCTGCACATGGCCCGAGGATAGCTGAGATTTGCGGAATCACTCCCGAACTCATCACATTGCGGTAAAAAATATCAGCATAACCTGCCAGACTTTCTATCCCTTCCTGAATACGCGCACCACCCGAATCATTTAATCCGATCAGGGGAGCACCCATTTTCATTGCAAGATCCATGATTTTTACAATCTTATCTGCGTTGGCGCGACTCATTGTACCACCAAAAACCGTGAAATCCTGAGCAAAAGTATATACAAGACGTCCGTCGATCTTCCCATAACCCGTGATGACCCCATCACCTGAGAATCGCGTGTTTTCCATTCCAAAATCATGAGAACGGTGAACTACAAACTTGTCCAGCTCTACAAAAGTTCCGGGATCAATAAGTACATCGATCCTTTCGCGCGCTGTTTTTCTTCCGGCAGCATGTTGACGATCAATACGATCTTGTCCACCACCTGCTTCTGCTTCCAGGTTTCGCTCATTAAGCCTTTCAAATTTATCCTGCTCTGATGACATAATTCTATATTTTTTGATTTTTATTTATGAAATCATTTGACACTTTTATGCTTCCGTCTCCTCATCAATAACAACCAGAAGCTGATTGTTATCAACAGTGTCCCCCTCTTTTACCGGTACTTCTCTCACGATACCACGACTGCCGGCCTTGAATTCACTCTCCATCTTCATGGCAGATAATACGATCAATGGCTGTCCTGCTTCAACATGATCTCCCGGTTTAACGAACACCTTAACTACCTTCCCAGGCATAGGCGATTTAATTGTATTATCGCTTTGAACTGCACCCCCCTGCATTCTGTTTTGCCGGTACCGTGACTCATTGTCTATCACCTCAACTTCAAATTTGAAATACAAGGTATTGACATGATAATTCTTTGGCTTTTCGTCTTCAACAACTTCTACACTAAATGACCTTCCTTCGTGGAGTAACGAAAACTCCTCACTTCTTACTTTAACGATATCTACTTCATAGATTACATCGTCGACAGCAACTGTGAGTAAATTTCCTTCACGTTTTATCTCCTTAACAATGGCGTTCCGATTATTGACTTTAAGTTCGAGTTCCATGTGATCTGTTTTATCTGAAAAAGCTTGGTTTTGTTTTAAAAAATTTGCCGGTTGCAAGAACTACATCCTTGATGTGAATTTACGAATCTGGCGTTTCCAGTTAGTTTCCTTTTTTATGGAAGGAGCTGCATTAATCTTCTTGCTTATCTCAATGCGGTCAAGATATTCGGCAAAGGTTGCTATTAAAGCAATATCTTCACATTTTTTGTCGCAGATCCCGTCTGCATGTAAAAATTCACTGTTCTTCTCAATAAAATGAGTGTTGTATTTACCATTCCGGAAATCAGGGGTTGCCATGATTCGCTCAAGGAACCTTATCGTAGTTTTTACTCCGGTGATTTTATATTCAAATAAAGCACGACGCATCCTTTCAATGGCTTCCTCCCGTGTTCTGCCCCAAACAATCAGTTTGCTGATAAGCGAATCGTAATGAATAGGAATTGTATAACCTTCATAAACATAGCTGTCGCACCTGACTCCGAACCCGAACGGCTCAGTAATATGTGTAATTGTACCCGGATTAGGCATGAAATTATTATCCGTATCTTCGGCGATGATACGGCATTCAATTGCATGGCCGTTTTGTTTAAGATCTTCCTGTTTAAAGGGAAGCTCATAACCTTCGGCAATGCGTATCTGCTCCTTCACAAGGTCAACACCGACCACCCGCTCAGTGATAGGATGTTCAACCTGAAGCCTCGTGTTCATCTCCAGAAAATAGAAATTCAATTGATCATCCATAATAAACTCAATGGTTCCGGCACCTTCGTAGTTGCATGCGTTGGCTGCAGCAACAGCACATTCTCCCATTTTTGTTCTAACTTCGGGAGTTAATAACGGCGATGGTGTCTCTTCGACAACTTTTTGATGGCGACGTTGTACAGAACACTCCCGTTCAAACAGATGAACAGTGTTCCCGTGTTTGTCAGAGAGAATCTGAAATTCAACATGATGGGGTGAATCAACATATTTCTCTATATAAACGGCATCGTCACCGAATGCTGTTTTTGCTTCGGACCTTGCAGCTCTAAGTAAATTTGTAATTTGAGAATCTTTATGTACGAGACGCATTCCTCTTCCTCCACCCCCTGCAGAGGCTTTAATCATTACAGGAAGACCAATCTCCTTGATTTGCCGGATTGCCTCAGCTTCGCTTGTAACTTTATCAGTAGTACCAGGAACTACAGGAACGTTCGCAGCGATCATTTTTTTACGGGCACTGATTTTATCGCCCATGGTCTCAATTGACTCAGGTGACGGACCAATGAAACGAATCCCTTCCTTCCTGCACAAGCGCGAAAATGCTGAATTCTCGGAGAGGAAACCATAACCGGGGTGAATAGCATCTGCACCCGATTTTTTGGCTGTTTCAATAATCTTATTCATATTAAGGTAACTCTCCCAGGATGGTGCAGGACCTATGTTGTATGCTTCATCTGCATACCTGACATGCATTGAAGTTCGGTCAGCATCACTGAAGACAGCAACAGTACTAATACCCATCTCACGACAGGATCGCATGATACGGATAGCAATCTCTCCACGGTTAGCGATAAGTACTTTTCTGATCGGTTTTTGTTCAATTGTATTTCCCATATTCATAAATTTTCAGCTTAATTAAACCAAATTTAAAAAGCATCCTCTCATAACAGACCAATATTATGAATTGTTTTTAATAAGGGTATAAATTTTAAATTTAGTCAGTTTTTTTGCTTTTTTGCAAATACAAAATTAATATTTTTATGAAACTTTTACTCATCAGTAACTCAACCATGCCGGGAGAGGCTTATCTTGATTATCCAAAACAGGAAATTAAAGAATTCCTTGGCGAAAAAAAACTCCATGCCCTTTTTATACCCTATGCTGCAGTTACATTTTCATACGATGAATATGAAGCTAAAGTTGAGGAACGGTTTAGCGAAATCGGACATTATATCACTTCAATACATCATTTCCCCGATCCGGTAAAGGCTGTCGGGGAGGCAGAAGCGATTGTAACGGGCGGAGGGAATACCTGGCAATTGGTTCGTAGTCTGAACGATAATCATCTAATGGAAGCCATTCGGAAAAAAATCCTTGATGGAATACCCTATATTGGCTGGAGCGCAGGGTCTAACGTAGCATGTCCGACACTGCGAACAACAAATGATATGCCCATAACTGACCCAAAAGGTTTTGATTGTTTGAATCTGATCCCTTTTCAGATAAATCCACATTATCTCGATATAAATCCTCAAGGGCATGGCGGAGAGACCCGGGAGCAAAGGATTCTAGAGTTCACGGAAGTAAATCCTGAGATTTTCGTAGTTGGTCTTCGGGAAGGTACAATGCTTAAATATGAGAATGACAACCTTTCACTTATTGGTAGGCATACTGCACGGATTTTCAAAAAAGGAAGTAATCCTTTTGAGCTGTCTGAAAAAGATGATTTTAATTTTCTTGTTTCCAGGTGATTCAATATTTAAAGTTGATTCTTAACTGGGGATCTTTCTTAGCGGTTGCCTTATAATTTTCAACCAGGGCGTCAATTTCTCGGACACAACGCGTACAACCGGTACCTGCTAATGTAAATTGTTGTACCTCGATTGTAGAGGTTGCACCGGAACGCAAAATATCCAGAATCTCTTTTGCGGTTACATGATTGCACAAACAGACCAGTCTTCCGGGATTATTAGCCATTATCAAGTGCTCCTTAACGATTAAATATTATTAAGAAGGTTCCTTGAATGTGAGATTAAAAACAACTACCTCTGGCGTGTTCCCAATTCTTACCGGCGGACCCCATGAACCAAATCCTGAAGAGACATAAAAATTTGTATTTCCTTTTTTCAGATATCCCCAGCTTAATTCAAACACAGCCTTCGTTATATAACTTAGTGGCCACAGCTGCCCATGGTGGGTATGACCGGATAGATGGAGGTCAACATCTTCAGCAACTGCTTCATCCAGGTTAAAAGGCTGATGGTTCATCACAACGACAGGAGCACTTTTGTCAATGCCTGTCATAAGTTCTTTCAGGGTCCTGCGTCTGTTGGCTTCTCCCATCTGGCGGTTATCCTTGTCATCTCGCCCAATCAACTGAACTCCATTTGGCAAGATAAGAACACTGTCACGTAATAGTTTTATATTGATGCTCTTCAGATAAGGCAGTGTCTTTTGGATACCACCTATATATTCATGATTACCAGGAATCGCAAATACCCCCATTCCAGATTTGATCTCCTGAAGATGTTTTCCAAGGTTTTTACGAAGCACAGGTGCTATATCCCCATCAACAAGGTCACCGCAAAGGAGCACCAGGTCGGGATTTTGTTTATTTATTATGCGTACTAATTTAGCCTCACGGTTTTCGCCGATCAGTGCACCCAGATGAATGTCAGAAGCCATCACTATTTTCATTTGTTTATTCCCGTTTACTTTTTTGGGAATTGTTAGTGATATTTCTCTTATTCGGGTGTTCAGGGCATTTATATGGCCGTTTATTACAATTATCGAAACAAATACAACGGTAGCCAAACCAAGTCTGAAACGAAAAAGCTGCGTCATCTCCGGAAGGAAATGAAAAAAATAGTCCGCCAGGCGAATCAGATCAAAAACAAGAAGAGTCAGTGCAAAATAAAGCATAAATGCAAGCCAGAATGCCCCAATCCTGTATATCCATTCGCTTAACAATGAAGACTTTGTATGTTCAAGAATTTGACCTATAACAAAACACGAAACAATAGTCCAGAAAATTATTATATAACTTTTTCTCCACACAGGCGTGATCGAAAAAGCCTGCAACCCTCTTGAATAAATAAAAAAGTTTAATGAAAAATAGATTGATAATACAATTCCGAAGAAGATAAGAAACGAGGTTATACGCATAACAAAAAATTTGTTCAAAAATATACTTTAAATAACGGAAACGGAATACAATTGTTTAAATGAGGTTTTTTCGACAGGAAAATGAGTGCCAGCCTGAAGTTGCCTGTCAACTGAACCAATAGGCAAGAAATTCAGTTCATTTATTTATCTTTGCGAATTAACAAATTTATCCTCGAATGAGATATTATCTGATCGTTATTTCACTTCTCGCTATTGTACTTGGGTCGTGTACGAACGGGAACCGATGTTACGATTCTGTAGATACTTTAATGGTCAGTTCCTTTTCGATCAATGGGTTTAAGTCTATTGACAGCTTAATAGTAACCGGGGTAAACCGCACTGATACAGGGGACACACTTGTAAATGACAGAACTGCAACCCTGACCAAAAGATATCCTCTTCCGCTTTCTTTATTTGCTGATTCGACCGGGTTTATATTAAATGCAAATGGGGTTAAGGACACTCTTTATATACGACATAAAATGATTATCACTTTTGTATCCGAATTTTGCGGATTTGCACCTAATTATGTCATTTCAGGATTGCGACATACTGCAGGTATAGATTCAGTAAAAATTACAGATCGAAGGGTTAATACACTTTCAACAGCCAAAGCAACGAATGACCAGAATATTAGTATTTATTTTAGCGCTGCTGCTCATTAGCAGTTTTCCTGTTTTATCTCAGACCAGTAAACCTGTATGGCGATATGAAGGTCCTCGTGTAGGAATGGACCTTTCGCGGTTTCTTCTGCCTTATTTGGGAACGGCAAAACGAAACGGGTGGGAAATCCAGGCAGATATTCCTTACAAGGGGAACTTATTCCCTACATTTGAAACAGGTATGCAATGGTTTGATGATAAACATACCAACTATCACTATAAAAATAATGGCACCTATGCCCGTCTGGGTATGGATATGAATATTGTTAAATTTGAATCACTTAAGGACCATGACTTTGTCTTTATAGGTTTACGTTACGGCTACTCCGTTTTTAATCAGCAAACGGATAGTATATCTGTATCAAATTACTGGGGAACCCATAACTCTTCCTTGTCACGGCATCCGATGAGTGCACAATGGGCCGAACTTGTTTTTGGTATGAAAGGAGAGCTTATGCCAAATTTATTCTTCGGTTGGTCTCTGCGGGCTAAGTTCCCGTTTTACGTTACAAAAGATAACAATATAAGCCCTTATATAATTCCGGGGGTAGGAAAGACAGGAAGTGGCAGACCTTTTGACTTTTCAGTAGGCATATATTATCAGTTTCCTATATTCAGATCAAAAACGATACCCAAACCAATTAAAATGGGAGGCGCCAAACACCCGGGATTAAATAATGGGACCGATATGGACAATCAGGGATATGGCGGATCTCAGTCTGGTGGAGGAAGGCAAAATTATAACGGACGTTAAGGCCGGTATGACTTGCTCATCGATGCGGGTGTACAAAGAATACAATCCGCTAATCCTAAATTATCCTTTTCAAGCTCTTCGATTGAATCTTGTTCTATGGATGCAATCGTAAATATCTTTAAACCAGGATTTGATTTTTTAAGATACCACTCAATTCCCTGATGTCTGTCGCTGTGGTAAGACCCATTGAAATGTATTAGTGTATTTCCGGCTTTGAAATTTTTCAAAATAAAGTATGCCATCGTTGCATCCTTTACAGCTTGTGATTTTGGAAGGTTTGGACCCCCATGTCCCTTGGCCTGTTTTGCAATATCCTTGTAACACGTCAGGGTACTGTCATAGTCTATCGGAAGGGGAGATATCCACCTTTTAGCCTCATTACTTATACTGTCAAGTTTTTCAAGACCTCTGGAATATACCATATTTGCATATCTCCTGGGAATATTGGCTGCGACAAACCGCAACTTATTCGTTTTGGCAAAATCAAGAAGTGGTTTGTAGTCGGTCGGATAATTAGTCCAAAGTTTAGTCTCGTCCTTGAACGTTTTATCGGAGAGCGAACCTGAAAGATACTCATCAACGGTTATCTGATCATCCGCTTCAAACATTTCGGCACTTAAAATAAGTTTCTCCTTCTTTTCAGCGAAAAGATCCTTCGTTAGTTCCTGTTCGATCCAGTGGTTGATAGGATTGTCATGCTGTTCGCCAAAAAGTATGATGTCTGCCTCTTTTGCATCTTCAAGAACTTTAGCGTAATGAATCTCCTTTCCCTTGGCATTAAATAACTGGTAGGCATTTTTATCATTTTTAAAGGCAAAAATGACAAATAAAATAAGGATGGGTAGAACGCTCTTTTTCATACGATTTGATTTTAAGTCCTGTATAATCTCAATATTTATGGCTGGAATAGGGTTCAAAGATACAGAAGTTTATTGGCTCTATGACGTCTGGCGGTGGTAAACAATTTCTATCAAATTCGATCAAGCAGTTTTGATTAAGGTTAGGTGCATCCCACCGCGATATCAAATCCAATTGTTCTAAAATATTTCAAGGTGTATCAAAAGGTTTTAACCGCGGAGTGCGCTGAGAAGGAGCGCGGAGTTTCGAAGAGTTAATACATTGAAAAAAAATACTTTGAGCCTGTTTGTGGTTTCACTTTTCAGCTTTTGCGTTATTTTTTTTCCCTTTTTTAAAGGCTCCTTTGTATCTATTGCCTTAAATAATTTGTTATTTTTGAATTCGATTAGCACCTATTAAGAATACCAGACTTTTAACAGCAGAATCTATCATACTAACTTAATTCTTCAGAATAATTTATGAAGGAGTATATTTTAGCGTTCGATCAGGGAACAACAAGTTCCAGGGCTATAGTCTTTGGGCACAATGGAATTCCGGTTGCAATGGCGCAAAAGGAGTTTACCCAGATTTATCCTCAACCGGGATGGGTAGAGCATGATGCGGAAGAAATCTGGTCTACTCAGGCTGGAGTTGCAGTAGAAGCAATTACAAAGGCCGGACTCGAATCCACGAATATTGCGGCAATAGGGATTACAAATCAACGCGAGACAACGGTTGTTTGGAACAGAAAGACCGGTAAACCGGTTTATAATGCTATTGTCTGGCAGGACAGAAGAACAGCAGCATTTTGCGATGAACTTAATAACACTGGTTTTGGTGATAAAATTCTTGAAAAGACAGGACTAATCATAGACGCATATTTCTCGGCAACAAAAATACGCTGGATATTGGATCACGTGCAGGATGCCAGAAAGATGGCTGAGGCGGGATTATTAGCATTCGGAACGATAGATTCATGGCTTGTATGGAACCTTACACGCGGACAATATCATATTACGGATGTTTCAAATGCTTCGCGAACCATGTTATTCAACATCCATACGCTTTCGTGGGATGATGAATTGCTCGAAATCTTCAATATCCCAGCAAATATTTTGCCTGAAGTTCGTTCATCCAGTGAGATTTACGGGAAAACTGCAGGCCAGTTCGGCTTGGGTATCCCGATCGCAGGAATTGCCGGCGACCAGCAGGCGGCTCTTTTCGGTCAGATGTGTGTGGAGCCGGGGATGGTTAAAAATACATACGGAACAGGATGTTTTATGATGATGAACATCGGTAATCGACCCATTGTCTCGAAAAGCCGTCTCCTTACGACAATAGCCTGGAAGATTGGTTCGGAGACTCAGTACGCTCTCGAAGGGAGTATATTCATCGCAGGAGCTGTCGTTCAATGGTTACGCGACGGACTTGGAATTATCAAAAACTCAAAAGATATCGAGAAACTTGCTGCATCCGTTAAGAATAGTGAAGGTGTTTATTTCGTGCCTGCCTTTGCAGGCTTGGGTGCTCCTCACTGGAACCAGCATGCCCGGGGTACGCTGGTTGGTATTACAAGGGGCACGACATCTGCTCATATTGCCCGTGCAGGCCTTGATAGTATTGCCTACCAGACTCTCGAAGTCCTGCTTGCCATGCAGAAAGATTCCGGAATCAAAATTCTTGAATTACGTGTGGATGGTGGTGCTACGGTTAATAATAACCTGATGCAGTTTCAGTCTGATCTACTACAGACCAAAGTAGTACGCCCCAAAATTACTGAGACAACAGCGCTTGGAGCCGCTTATCTGGCAGGGTTGGCAGTAAATTACTGGACAGATATCCGGGAGCTCAAAGAACAATGGCAAATAAACAGAACTTTCTCACCACAGATTGAAGAGGGGGAGACGTTCGCACTAATATCGGGATGGCACCGGGCAGCAAATGCTGCCAAGTCCTGGGCCAATGACCCTGATTATCATGAATCTCTTAAATAACCAGTAAAAAATCAAAAGATGAACGCATTCTTTGCCGAATTTTTAGGAACAGCTATAATTATTGTTTTTGGAGGTGGAGTGGTAGCAAACGTATTGCTTACCAAAACAAAGGGGAATAATAGTGGATGGATCGTAATTACTTTTGGTTGGGCTGCAGGTGTTTTCACGGGAGTGTCAATTGCTGCACCTCACAGTGGAGCTCACCTTAATCCTGCGGTTACTCTTGCTCTTGTATTAACAGATAAGTTTTCTCTGTCGCTTGTGCCACTATATATTACAGCTCAGATGATGGGTGCAATGACAGGTGCTTTGCTTGTTTGGCTTGCATATAAAAAACATTTCGATGCAACCGATGATGCCGATCTTAAACTTGCCGTCTTTTGTACCTCTCCAAATATACGTAGTCTGTGGTATAATGTATTAACCGAAACCATTGCCACATTTATACTCGCAATTGCAGTCCTGGACATGGCAAAACCCGAAGTCGGCCTGGGATCTTTAAATGCCTTACCGGTATCACTTGTCGTTTTGGGCCTGGGTCTCTCAATGGGTGGTCCAACAGGGTATGCAATTAATCCGGCCCGCGATCTTGGTCCCCGTCTTATTCATGCCTTATTGCCAATTCCTTTTAAAGGAGGCAGTGACTGGAAATATTCATGGGTTCCAATTGTTGGGCCTGCCCTCGGAGCTATCCTGGCAGCTCTTGTGTTTATTGGTCTGAAAAGCTGAAATTTTATCCCAAATTTTTAAAAATATAAGATAACATGAAGTTTCTAAGGTGTGTGCTCTTTTTTCTCCTGTTTAATTTCATCTTTAAAACCGGGTATTCTTCAATTGGTGAAAATAAAGACATTAAAAATGTAAAGGTTTACTTCGAAAAGGGAATGTTTGGCGGGTGGCCTGCAAATTTTGGAATCTGGCACTGGGGAAATGAAATCCTTGTGGGATTTGCTAAGGGCTATTACAAAGACCTTGGCCCTGAAATGCATAATATTGACCGTGAGAAGCCAGAGCTTCATATTTTAGCCCGTTCACTCGATGGCGGTGAATCGTGGAAAATTGAAGACCCCTGTAAATCGGGTAAGGGATCGCTGTTTGTTCCCAATCATGGCAGTTATCATGGCATTGAGAGATCTGATGTTAAGATTGAGAAATTAGTTAATTGCAGAGGGATCAATTTCGAAAATCCTAACCTTGCTTTCACGCTTCGCATGACAAATGTTAATGGCGGGGAATCACGGTTCTGGTACTCCTATAACCGTGGACATTCCTGGAAAAAACCCAGTAAACTACCTGATTTTAACACATTAGGAACTGCTGCGAGAACAGATTACATTGTGGATGGAAAAAAAGAATGTACCTTATTTATTACGGCTTCCAAATCCGACGGGAAGGAAGGACGGGTCATGTGTGTCAGGACAACGGATGGAGGGAAGCAATGGAACTTTGTCTCGTGGGTTGGAAATGAGCCCAAAGATGGCTATGCAATCATGCCCGCATCTGCACGCTTATCACCTAATGAGGTGCTTGTTGCGGTGCGCCGGAACACGTTTATCTCAGCATATATTACCCAGGACAACTGTAAGACCTGGAATCGTCTGCTTAATCCCGTAGAGGATACAGGGGAAGGAAATCCTCCGGCTTTGATAAGACTTAAAGATGGAAGGTTGTGCCTTGTCTATGGTAGTCGTAAGAAACCTTTTAGCATTTGTGCCAAAATAAGCAGTGATAAAGGTCAGTCATGGAGTAATGCCTATGTTCTCAGAGGTGATGGCTCCGGACGGGATATTGGCTATCCACGCATTGTTCAGCGGCCGGATGGTAAAATCGTTGTTGTTTACTATTTTCAAGATGCAAAAACCGGCCCCGAGCGTTATATCGGTTGTTCTATATGGAGTCCGCCCGGAATTTGAAAAAACATAATTTCCAGTCACTTTTACACTTGATTTTAGCAATAATTCAGCAATAGATTAACATTTTGTTGGTATCTTTGAATAAGATTTTAACCCAAACAAAATAAAGACCATGGCAAAACTAACTCAGGAAATGAAGGAAATGATTCTGACACAGCAATGTTTTCATGCAACAGTCAGCACTAACGGGATTCCAAATAATGCACCAAAACGGTCTACAAGGATCTTTGATCTTGAGACCCTGGTTTACAATGAAGGAACTGGAGGTACAACATATAAGAACATCCTTGACGGTTCCAAAGTATCTGTGGCAGTTGTTAACCGGGAAGTTCTGGATGGTTACCGGTTCCTTGGAACTCCCGAGGTCTTTACTAGTGGTGACGTCTATGAGCAGGCAGCGCAAATGTCTATAAATGCAGGGATGCCAAGACCTAAAGCAGTAGTGCTAATTCATATTGAAGAAATCCATACGCTCAAACCTGGCCCGGGTGCAGGCAAAAGAATTGCCTGAATCAGGTAATAAACCATTATGAGTGGTTAATATTTGGGATACTTTCTCCTTTAAATCATTCTATTTTTCCAGCCTGATAATCTGAAGGTTTAAATACTGCAAATATTTGCTGTTTTTAAAACCTTCAGGTTCCTTTATTGCTCAATACGAGGATAAAATAATTATCATTTATTCGTTATTCACACTGCATTAACCACTGGTCATGATAAAAAAATACTTTTTTCTGCTGATTATCCTGATTCCTTCACTTGTATTTTCACAACCTTTTGAAAGACGGGCTAAATACGATATTTCGAAAGAACGCATACTTTATACTGTTGGTTATACCCATCTCGATTCGCAATATGAGTGGGATTACAAGACAACTGTAAGCGAATATCTGAAAAATACTATGGAAGAGAATTTCAGGCTTCTCGATAAGTACCCGGATTATGTCTTTAATTTCACCGGTTCCCGCCGGTATCAGCTGATGAAAGAATATCATCCTGAGTTATTTAAAAAACTGAAGACTTATATTGCCCAGGGTCGCTGGTATGTGGCAGGTTCATCCGTCGAGGAGGCAGAGGTTAATATTTCATCATCTGAGTCTGTGATCAGACACGTATTATATGGCAATAATTATTTTCGCAGTGAGTTTAATAAGGAGAGCAGCGACTATATGTTACCCGACTGCTTTGGATTTGTTGCGAACCTTCCGTCTGTTTTGAATCATGCCGGAATGATTGGATTTTCAACACAAAAACTTACTATTCCTAATCTTGCCACTGCTGTTCCTCTGCCATTTAATGTTGGTGTCTGGAATGGTCCTGACGGGAAAGGACTTGTTTCCGTTCTTGATGCAACTGACTACGACGGCGATCTTATGCCTCGTCTCGATATTGATCCGTATTGGGATAACCGTCTTACTGACGATACTAAAAAATACGGAATTAATTTTGACTATCGTTATTATGGTTGCGGTGATATGGGTGGAGGATTGCGTGAACGTGATGTGATCAATGCAGAGGGAAGCCTGAAAAATCCTGATAGTAAGATCAAAGTAATCTTAACCTCATCAGATCAGATGTATAAAGATGTTACACCTGAGATAAAAAAGAAATTGCCGGTCTATACAGGTGATCTCCTTCTTGTGGAACATAGTGCAGGTTCAATGACTTCGCAGTCCTATATGAAAAGGATGAACCGCAAGAACGAAATCCTGGCCCAGTCTTCCGAGCAAATGGCTTCCATTGACAATTTCCTTACCGGTTCTCCCTACCCTTTTGAAAAACTTAACCGGTCATGGGTTCTGGTATTGGGAAGTCAGATGCATGATGTCCTGACAGGAACGGCTATTCCCAGCGGGTTTAAACTAGCCTGGAATGATGAGTTTATTGCTCAGAATGGGTTTTCAGAAGTTTTAAAGAATTCAATCAGTGGTGTGTCTTCTCAACTTAATACACTAACCAAAGGACGGGCAATAACGGTTTACAATCCTGTTGCAATGGACCGGGAAGATGTGTGTACTGCTGAGCTTGAATACAAAAAAAATCCTCAACACCTTAGAGTCTTTGATTCTAAAGGGAAAGAAGTCCCATCACAAATTATCTCACGCAAAGAGAATAGGGTGAAATTTATTTTTCTGGCGAATGTCCCTTCTGTTGGTATTGCCGTTTACGATGTTCAGGAATCATCAGCCTCATTAAAGGTTGCATCTTCGACACTGTCAATCGAACCAAATACGCTTGAAAACGAATATTACAAACTATCTATTAACGACGACGGAGATATATCGTCTATTCTTGACAAAAAGCAAAATCGCGAATTATTGTCCAAACCAGCACGTCTGGAGTTTCAACACGAAATACCACAGAAAGAACCCTCCTGGAATATGTTCTGGTATGACCGTAAAAATCCTCCTTTTGACATGATGAATAAGGATGTAACTTTGAAAATGGTTGAAAGCGGTCCTGTTCGCGTTGCATTTGAGATCACACGAAAAGGTCAAAATTCTGCCATAAAACAAATTGTTAGTCTTTCGGCAGGGAACGCTGGTAAACGTGTCGAGGTGGCTAATGTAATTGATTGGCAGTCGACTGGAGTAAGCCTCAAAGCCTCCTTCCCCTTTGTCGCCTCAAATGAAAATGCTACCTATAACCTTAGTGCTGGAGCCGTACAAAGGAATACCAATCATGAAAAGAAATTTGAGGTACCTTCCAAGATGTGGTTTGACCTAACCGACAAGTCGGGTCAATTTGGAGTGTCAGTCCTTGAGGATTGTAAATATGGATCGGACAAACCTGATAATAACACCCTGCGGCTGACCTTACTTTTCACTCCATCGGCAAAGCTTTGCCCCACCTGGCTTTACCAATCCACTCAGGACTGGGGAGTCCACGAGGTAAAATATGGTTTGTATAGTCACAATGGGGACTGGTCAAACGGCGAAACGCCTTGGCAGGCCGAATATTTGAATAAGCCTTTAGTGGCTTCCGAGGTTCCAAAACATGCAGGAAAAACGGGATCTACATTCTCCTTTCTGTCAATCAACAACCCTAAAGTGGGTGTTATGGCACTCAAAAAATCAGAACACCATGGTTACAATATCATACGCTTTAATGAATTAACAGGAACTGATCAAAATGGTGTAGCGGTTAAATTCCCTGCAACGATTACAGATGCCTATGAAGTGAATGGCCAGGAGCAGAAGATCGGGGAAGCTAAAGTTTCGGGTAATTCGTTAGTTTTTGATATTTCACATTACACATTACGTACTTTTGCCTTTAAACTCGCTTCTCAAAAGCAGGTGGTATTTAGCCAATCTTCCGTCGGTTTGAATTACGATCAGGATGTGATGAGTTTTGACACGAACCGGACGGATGGGAATATGGTAGCAGTATATGATCCAACCGACCATGGTAATGTTTGCAATTATCCGGCAGAACAAATTCCTGCTGAGGTAGTCACCGAAGGGGTAACTTTTAAAATGGGCAGCACTGACGATCTTCAGAAGAACGTTGTATCCTGCAAAGGGCAGGAGATTAAATTGCCTGCAGGAGATTTTAATAAGTTATACCTGTTAGCCGCAGCCACCGAAGATGTGACAGGAACATTTAAAGTTGGTGGTGAAAGTCCAGTAAATCTTAAGATAGCGAACTGGAGAGGATTCATTGGACAACATTACGACCGGCAGTTTGAAATTGATGGATTTACTGTGAAAAATATTGTTGAACCCTACCTTAAACATGACGATATTGCCTGGTTTGCTTCACATTGGCACTTCGGATATCCTACGAGAAATGAGCCATATAATTATTCATATATGTTTAAATATGAGATTAGTATTCCTGCAAATGCTACCTCAGTCACATTGCCGGATAATCCAAAAATCAAGATATTTGCAATGACGGCAGCACATAAGATGGGTGATGATATTCAGCTCCTTCAGCCTCTATCGGATGACTTTAATGATTCCAAACCCTATAAGTTGAGAAAGTAGGATATAAGTTACCTTGATATAACTGTTTTTTAGCAAGGTTTTGATGTTTTGCACGACCGTGTCGCAGCTTCTTTTAATAATAAAAAGCTTATATTGGTACAGCCTTGTTTAGATTTGTAGAGCGGGGTAAAATGTCCCTGCCAGCTACAGCTTGCCTTTATTTCTTCTTTGAGTAGCGTTTAAGGAGCTATAAGATTACAATACTCTAAACCTCTTAACAATGTTTTACTTAAACTTTGAATTCTGCATTTCGAATTTTTAATTTAAGCCCTCCCTGCTCCGTTGAGTTGCTTTTGGTTTTCCTATTGATGGAGGAATCCCTAAAATTTATATGTTATTGATAATCCTAGATTTCCGGAGGCTGTATATCGGTTATAATCGATTTTGGGTGTAAACCGTATATGTCCGACAAGAGGGAAATTCCTGTGAATAGCCATTTTGATATTTTTTATCCGTTCGACATTACTAAGAAATGCAATCAGTCCACCTGCCATAATTGCAATCCCTGCCCCGGCATAAATGTCGTTCATTCCTTTCTCGCCTATTAATTGTTCAAAAAGTGATGGTTCATCATTAGTTGTCCAGAGGTTATATTTTGAAATGACGAACACAACGGCTCCAAGACCTACAGCAACACCTGACATCCCGAGGTTGGTTTTCGAATCCCAAAGTGATTCATTAAGCTGTTCACTCGTTAGCTTATTAATATCGTAAACATTGTATTTTCTTTTATACCATTGTGCATTCGAGTAGTTGGAGAGGATCAGCATGGAGAATATGAGTACTATTATTTTCATTTTGCTTATTTATTAGGTTTATACCCAAGGAATATCGACCTAAAATTAGAAAAATAAATTTGAAGGTACAATAGATGAGGTCAGTACTTATTCCTATTTAATAATATAGTAGGATCAATTAAAGCCTTAGTCTTTTTTCTCCACTTTAAAAAACCGCCTCGGGAAAATCAAAAGACCATAATTTGTAAAGTCATTTCTGCTCTTTGGCCTATGATGTGCATGATGAGCACTGATGATAGCGCGGGTGAGAGAATTATTAATATTATATAAAAACGGAATTTTTATCCGCTGATGGATGAGAATATCGTGAATCCAGAAGTAAGTAAAGCCGTACATGCTTATTCCAATCCCTGTAAAGATCAGTTTCGGTAAGTCGAAATAAAACCCGCATGTTAAAAGTATGATTGCAGGAGTAGCATAGACAAGGAAAAACAGGTCATTCTTCTCCATTCCCGAAAAGGTCATCTCGTGCATAGCTGCTTTCTTGTGGTCATTGATATGGTGATCTTTATGCCAGTCCCATAGAAAGCCATGCATTACATATTTATGGTTCGACCATGCCACAAACTCCATAAAACAATAGGCACCAATTAAAAAAGCCAGGTTTATCATCCCATCCGGTTTTTGTTCTGATACAAATGTAGGTGTTTTTTTGCTGTGCAGAATAGGGGATAAGGAAACGAATGTAGCGACACAAGATTTTGTGTCTCTAGTGCGAAATTTACAAGGGTGCTTGTCGTTTGAAACGACGGGATATAGAACCCCTCGTTACCGCAGGCGCTCAAACAAGGGGGAGCAAAACTCGTTACCGCAGACGCTTAAACAAGGGGGAGCATAAATCGTTTCTCCAAAGCTCAAAAAAGGGGGATAATAAGTGCCTCTCCCTCCAATTACTATTTTGCCTATTTTTGACCCGGATCTGACGGTAATTAAGACTATCGTGAAATTAACCACTGAAAATAACAACACATTTATGTTCGATTTTATAGGCGATATCCACGGTCATGCAGACAAACTCATCGAATTACTGGAGAAACTTGGATACTCCCAGGTCAATGGAATCTATCAACACACATCCCGAAAAGCCTTCTTTATAGGCGACTTTATCGACCGAGGGCCACAAATAAGAGAAACCCTCGGCATCGTCCGACCTATGATCGAAAGCGGAAATGCTCTGGCAATAATGGGAAATCACGAATATAATGCACTGTGCTTTCACCATGAGGAACGCGATGGCGGACACCTGCGAAAACATCTGATCATTAACATTATTCAACATTTCGAGACACTAAAACAATTCCAAAATCGTCAGGATGAATATGAAGATTATCTCGAATGGTTCAAAACATTGCCACTTTATTATGAAACCAGCAACTTCAGAGCCGTACATGCCTGCTGGGATAATAACCATATCAATTACCTGAGGAGCATTTTGAAACACGACCGACTTAACGAAACTATCTTGCATCAGTCGGTACGCATGGGAACCAGATTATACTATATATTCGATGAGACATTAAAAGGGAAGGAGATCCTTATGCCTAAAGGCCTGACTTTTGCAGACAAGGATGGAAATGTACGTAACGAGATACGCGTTAAATGGTGGGTGGACCCGGCGCAGTCGACGTACAGGGAAATTAGTGTTCTGCCGATCAAAAATCTACCTGAAGGAAAACTAAGGATCTCTGAGACCAATCATCTTAACCCATACTCTGAAAAAGAAAGACCTGTTTTCTTTGGTCATTACTGGCTTACCGGTACCCCGCAATTATTACGGGAAAATATCTGTTGCCTCGACTTCAGCGTTGCAAAACAAGGCTATCTGGCAGCTTATCGTTTTGACGGTGAAGGGACACTCTCTAACGATAAGTTTATTTTTGTGCAATAATACTCAACGAATCAAAATAGGCCCTTGTCTTTGGTAGTGCAATAAAAGCCGTCTCCAGATGGTTTAAGTTCCCAAGGCAAATAAGCTCAACGTTACCACCTGCCTTTTTCATACTGGTATAAGCATTTAGCGCATCCTTAGGAGAAACGTCCTTATCTTTCAGACCATAATACATACGAAACTTCACCCCAGGTTTCCAATCGAAAGACTGATTTTCTCCAAGTTTCTCAGTCAGCCAGTCTGACTTACCACTCTTGAAATCGTCCAAAATATCCTTTGTGTATAAACTATCAGCTGTCCGTGGAAGTTTTTTCATGATCTGGTCATAGTCGTGATTGCCATCAAAAAGTCCGGGAATCATTTTGTCGTATGGATGTTGAATAATTGAACCGAGTGGTTTTTTATAGATGTGACAATAGGCATTTGCCAGGTAACCAAGATAAAAAACGCTATTGCTTTCTATAGCATAGGGAATGCTGATCTCCTTCAGATTATAGGCACCTACGATAGATGATGTACCTGTAAGCTTTAAGCCATCAATCGGATTTTTTTCAATATAGCGTTGAACAGCAGCAGTTGCATGACCTCCCTGTGAGATCCCGGTTAGAAAAAGGTTATTTGTTTGATCGCCTGTTAGATTGGAACAAATCTCAGATCCTAATTTTAAAAGGTCCACAACAGCATTTACGGTTGTTTGGACGTGAAGATAGGGGTGCACCTCTGTTGAGACACCAAATCCAATGTAATCCGGTATCAGACATAAATATCCGCCTCCTGCAAATATCGCTGATATCCCTAATCCTTCATCTTCAGAAGGTTTTGAAGGGGCATTTCCTCTTTCACAATTCGTTCCGTGCTGATAACTTACAACACCTTTTATTTTTTTATTCCGGGGAAAGGCAACCAGACCTGAGACTAAAACCTTATTATTATCTTCGTCTTTTGTATAATAGGAGATCCGGAACAGTTCTATTCCACTCGTAATATCGATTTTTTCGGGTATTTTTAATTTCCTTACAAAGTATTCTATTACATGTTTCGGATAAATCCCCTTTACCTCAAACTTTGCAACTTTAAGGTCAGCAGTCGACTGATTAATAGTATTTATATCAATTCTGTGGCAGCTAGTCAGCAAAATTGAAAGTAACAGGATTCTTAACAGATTATTTTTCATTGTTATTTGAGTATTTTAAGTTCAAGAGGTTCCGTAGCTATTTTTTCAATGTATATGATCTTTGTATAGCTGCAATCCGTATCCCTCACGGTTCCCTGCCTGATATGGTCTGCTCCAATGACTCTGGCATCTTGCCCGGAGTTCCATCGCTTGAGAACGAAACAAAGGTTATGAACCGGAAGAGCCGAATCAGCACCAATTGTGAAAGCGAGTGTTCTGGCAGTGAATCTCAGAATATAGCCTCGTTGTTCGGGTTCGTATCCCCCTGTTGTCCCTTGAAGGTTGATCAGAACTGGAGCATGTGTAAAGGAACTATGCGCTGCCCTGTCAGGAAAAGATGTGTATCTCCCGTTGGAAGGCATTTGTGCTGTTGGCCAATGGATCCAGGTGCAAAAAACAGCATAGGGAGTCAGTTCTCCACCATAAACATTCGTTGATTCGAATTTAGTGCCAATCGTAAAAGGATCATACTCGCCGGTGTAATTGATCAGCTGAATATTTGAATTCTTTGGTTCACCAATATTTTTTGGGGGTGCAGTCAGCCAGTCATAAACTTTGTAATCGCCATCCTGATTAAGCATTGTAATTGTATTTTTACGCTCGATAATCTGGTGCTTCAAGTAAAGGAAACCGCCAGTGAATAACAACCTTTTGTGATGTATTTTCTATGATCTTAACAACAGACGATGCATTTACCTTATCAGGCATTGTTTTCGTTCCATTACCAGAGCGGGGAATAATTTCATCTGTCATTATCTTTTTCCCCTGGTTACTTTCCCAATAGGGTAAGTAGCTATTACCTCTCCAAAAAATCAGTTTTCCATTAACTTTTCCTAAATCGAATATAATATCTGCATAATCACCGGCTCTTGAAGTCCTTTCAAAATCATCATTTGTCTGGATATGGGTATATACGGCACCAAAATCAGAATTTACAATGTTATCGCTTTCCACTTTAAATGCCGTAGAAGAGATGACCAAAAAAACAATTTGTGATCGTATTAAAAATTTTAGGAAATTGGTAAAATATTAATTCATAGTACGTTAAATATGTAGAGTCTGACTTTTTATAGGTTGTAGGTTATGTCAAAGATAAATGAAATTTGTAGCATAATTCCCGGAGCAAAACCTAAATTTGTATTGCTTATGATGAAGGATTATATTAGCCTCTTAATTGTATCACCCGTTAACAAATCAATTTTAAAATGTCAAAACTATTCTCGACTCTAAAAATCAGGTCAATTACATTTAAAAACAGGTATGTCATATCTCCAATGTGCCAGTATACTGCTACAGACGGTTTTGCCAATGACTGGCACCTTGTTCATCTGGGCAGTCGGGCAGTTGGTGGAGCGGCACTTATCATTCAGGAGGCAACAGCGGTTTCTCCCGAAGCACGTATTACACCGGGTGATCTTGGTCTTTATTATGATTCGCATGTTGAGAAACTCGAAAATATCACACGGTTTATTCAGCAACAAGGCGCAGTTGCAGGTATTCAGCTGGCTCACTCAGGGAGGAAAGCGGGGTGTGCCCTCCCCTGGAATGGTGGCCTTCAGCTTAAAGAGAAGGAAGGAGGCTGGCAGACGGTTTCGTCATCGGCACTGAGATTTAACCCAAATGATCAGGCTCCAGTGGCTCTTAATCACAAGGCAATACTAAAGGTTATAATTGATTTTAAGACTGCGGCACAACGGGCATTAGAAGCCGGCTATCAGGTAGTAGAAATACATGCAGCACATGGTTATCTGATTCACCAGTTTTTATCACCACTCAGTAATCAAAGGACTGATGAATATGGAGGAAGTTTTGAGAACAGGATTCGTCTCTTGCTTGAGATTGTACATTCTGTAAAATCTGTCTGGCCGGAAGAACTTCCTTTGTTTGTAAGAATCTCAGCGACAGATCATGCAGAGGGCGGTTGGGATGTTGATGAGGCAGTTCAGTTATCGGCTATCCTAAAGACTTTGGGAGTAGATCTTATTGATTGTTCCTCAGGCGGACTTGTCCCTTATGCAAAAATCCCGTTTGGTCCAGGCTACCAGGTTCTCTATTCGTCGCGGATAAAAAATGAAACCGGTATTCTTACAGGTGCAGTAGGATTAATAACAACACCTGAGCAATCCGAAGCTATTTTGCAAAATGGAGAGGCAGACCTTGTGCTGCATGGCCGTGAATCACTCCGGGAACCTTATTTTGCACTTAAATCTGCTGCTTCTCTGGGTGATGACATCGATTGGCCCTTGCAATACTTAAGAGCAAAATTATAGGTAAAGGTTTATGAATTAATCAGGTTATGTCATAATCAAACGAAAAATGAACCTATGAAAAAATGTAAACGCAGTCATACCCTTACAGTCACTTTTATTTTGTTGTTAGTTTCGGTTTTCGGTTTAAGCTCGTGTGAAGATTCGCCAGCTTCTGCACCTGATTATAGCGGTTGGAATACCTATGCAGGTTCTAAAGATGGTCTTAGGTATTCGTCAAACGATCAGATTAACAGGGACAATGTGTCAAAATTAAAGGTAGCCTGGACTTATTGTTCCGGAGACAAAGACACAAATAACCATTCCCAGATTCAGTGTAATCCGATTATGATCAGAGGGATACTATATGGAACGACACCGAGGGTGAAACTTTTTGCCCTCAATGCAGCCACAGGTAAACAACAATGGATATTTGATCCTGCTTCTGAAGATACAAGTGCAATAAGAAATCCGTCGGCTTTTTTTAAAGTTAATAGAGGAGTTGTTTTTTGGGAAGACGAGAACGGTAATAATCAGCGGATTATTTATAGTGTCGGGTCCAAAACCTATGCTATAGACGTTACCGATGGTAAACCAGTCAGGAGTTTTGGACAAAATGGTTACATTGATCTTACACAGAACATCGACAGGGAAGAGGGAACCTATAATCCATACATCAGCAATACAACACCGGGTATTATTTATAAGGATTTGATTATTATGGGATGCAGGGTAAGCGAAGAGGCTGATGCTGCACCGGGAACGATTCGGGCATTTGATGTGAGAACGGGTCAGCTCAGGTGGAGATTTCATACGATTCCCCATCCGGGAGAGTTGGGTTATGAGACCTGGCCGGATAAAGATGCCTGGAAGAAACTGGGATCTGCAAATAACTGGGCTGGTATGGCGGTTGACGAGAAAAGGGGTATAGTTTATGTCCCTACCGGATCTGTTGGAGGTGATTTTTACGGAGGTATACGTAAAGGGCAGAACCTTTATGCAAATTCACTGCTTGCTCTGGATGCGCTTACCGGAAAATATATATGGCATTTCCAGGTAATACATCATGATTTATGGGATCGTGATTTGCCTGCAAATCCTAACCTTGTAACCATTAAACTTGAGGGTAAAGAGATCGATGCGGTGGCACAGATTACGAAACATGGGTATGTTTTTCTATTTGACAGGACAAACGGGAAACCGGTTTTCCCTATAGAGGAGAAACCATTTCCAGCATCTGATTTACCCGGCGAGGAGGCCTGGCCCACACAACCTCTGCCTGTGCTTCCAGAACCTTTTGCCAGACAGAATTTTGGACCTGAAGATGTAACTGACCTGACTCCTGAGGCACATAAGGAGATGATGGAAAAATATTTGAAAGTTAAATACCGTGCCATGTTTACTCCTCCAAGCAAAGAAAGTTCATGGATATTCCCGGGTTTTGACGGAGGTGGAGAATGGGGCGGGGCAGCTGTTGATCCGGCATCAGCAATCCTGTACATTAATAGTACTGAACTGCCCTGGGCATTAACAATGGTCGATAAGATTAAAGGTGACATCACGACTGAAAGAGGTGCGGGTCAGACTGTTTATGGAAAGTATTGCATTGCTTGTCATGGTCCGGAATTGAAGGGTAATGGCAGCTCGTTTCCTTCACTTGTTGATGTTGGAAAAAAATACAATGAACAACAGATCCTCGGGATTCTTGGGACCGGACGAAATATGATGCCTGCATTTAAACAGGTTTCTGATCAGGATAAGCATGTCTTGATTGCATTTTTATTGAATCGTAAATCAAAAAATTTGGCTTCCCAAAGTGGATCCGGAACGACCCGCGAGTCTGCTTCTGTGACAACCACTATTCCTCAAAAGTACAGTATCCTCGATGACGTACCTTATACAATGACAGGTTATAATCGTTTTTTGGATAAGGATGGATACCCCGGGATTAAGCCTCCATGGGGAACGCTGAATGCTGTAAACCTTAATAGTGGCAAACTGTTATGGAAAGTTCCACTCGGTGAATATCCTGAATTAACGGCTAAGGGAATTCCCGTTACTGGTACAGAGGGTTATGGAGGACCACTTGTAACGAAGGGAGGACTCATCTTTATCGCTGCCTCGCGTGACGGAAGAATGCACGCCTTCGATAAAAACACAGGACAGCTTTTATGGCAGGCACAATTACCGGTTCCGGGTTATGCTACACCAGCTACCTATATTGTTGATAGTAAACAATATGTAGTAATTGCCTGCGGTGGTGGAAAGATTGGAAGTAAATCGGGTGATCAGTATATCGCGTTCTCCTTGCCGGATTGATCATTGATCCTTTATTTAGAATTTATGGAAAGAATTATATTCGGTTGTTTTTTGCTATTTGTTGTGTTTTTAAGTAAGCTCGAGGCACAGGATTTCAGTCAAAAACCTATTGTAGATGGAGCTTGGATCACAGAATGGCTGCTTTGTGGCCCCTTTGATCTCATTAAGAATGATGATGTTTTTGCTCATTGTACAGGTTATGAAACAGATTTTCTTATTAAAAACGGCGGAGAAAAATCTCTAAAGGTTAAGGCCGGCGATGTTGTGGAATTTAAAGGCGGGTCTAACAACTGGATATTTTATTCTTCATCAGACAGTACACTCAATCTCGACAAGGCAATATCAACAAAGGAACCGGTATGTGGATATGCCTATACTGAGGTTTATGCTGAGAAGCCGGGTTTCAGGATTATTTCATTTGGGAGTAATGATGGAGGCCGTTTATGGGTAAACGGGAAGCAAATCTGGGATTATGCTCCGAATCGCGGGATTTATCCGGATCAGGATGCGATTCCTGTATTCCTGAATAAGGGAAAGAATACGCTTTTATTTAAGGTTGAAGAAAAGGGTGGTATGTGGCGGCTTGCAGCACGTTTTTTGCCACTCGAAGGACCGGAGTTATTGGGGAAGAATGCACCACTTTCTGTAAATTATGCCACAGATGGCTCGATAGGTCTTATTTCATATGATTCTGCAGATCAGCTGAAGACGGTACTAAGTGAGGTGCATCTCCGGATCTCTGATAACGGGAAAGTCCTTCTTGATGAAAAACTTCAAGGAGATTTCCTGAAACGCTTTAAGCTTAAATCAACATTCTATTGCAATGTAAATGTGGATATCCAAATTGTACTTAAAGATGGAAAAGTATTTCATTCTGTGCAAAACCTGTGGGTGGGAGAACGTAAAGTCTATTCAATATTCGGTAATGGAACATCTACATACGCCATAATAGTTGGAAAGAATGCCTCTGAATCGGAGCAATATGCTGCAAAAGAGCTTCAAAGCTGTATCCAAATAAGTAGTGGAGTTCAGATTCCGATCAAATCATCGGAAGAAAAACAGGATGGAGGGCGAATCGTTCTTGGTTTTAATGAAGCTTCTCAGGCATTAGGAGTGGTTAAGGCTCCTGCTGAGGATGATGAATCCTTTGTTTATACAAGCCAAGGGAGTGATATCCTGATTTATGGCGGGAGTAAGCGCGGAACAATGTATGGCGTATTCTCTTTTCTGGAGCGCGAGTTAGGCGTACGATGGTATACTTCGCGTGTCACAGATATTCCGCAACGCACAGCTTATAAGTTCGATAAACTTTATCACAGCGAGAAACCCGGTGTGCGTGTTCGCAATGATTTTTATTTTGATGCCTTTAATTCTGGCTATGCCGCTCATAACCGAATAAATGGAGCCATGGGTAGCCGGGAACAGCATGGCGGAGTAGAGAGTTATTGGGGTGTTCATACTTTTGATCTTCTGGTCCCACCTTCAAAGTATTTCGATTCACACCCTGAATATTTTAGTCTGATTAATGGAAAACGAGTACGGGAGAATGGTCAGCTGTGTCTTACTAACCCGGATGTTTTACGGATTACAATTGAAAATATTAAAGAGATCATCCGAAAGGATCCTCACCATTTAATTTATGATGTGTCACAGAACGATCATAGCGGATATTGCTCCTGCGAAAAGTGTCAGGCAATCTCATCAGCCGAAGGTTCTGAATCCGGATTGATGATCTGGTTTGTAAATCAGGTAGCTGCGGCCATTGAGAAGGAATTTCCGGATAAATTTATTGGGACGCTGGCTTATGTATACACTCGTAAACCTCCCAAAACGATACGTCCGCGAAAGAATGTCGTAGTACGTTTGTGCTCCATAGAGTGTTGCTTCTCACACGATTTGCATTCGTGTGCACAAAATACCTCATTTCTGAATGATCTTGAGGCGTGGGGAGCGATTGCCCCGAATATGTATATCTGGGACTACGTTGTCAGTTATGCTGATTACCTGTCACCGTTTCCAAATTTCAATGTTCTTCAGTCAAACATCAGGGATTTTCAGAAGAATCATGCAATAGGTATTATGGAGGAGGCGAATTTTCAGTCTGATGGTGGTGAGTTAGCAGAGCTGCGGGCTTATGTGTTTGCAAAATTATTGTGGGATCCTGATCTTAATTTTGAGGAGCTTGTGAATGATTTTATCTCAGGGTATTATGGTCATGCCGGTACTTATATCAGACAATATTATGATTTGGTGCAGGGCCTAGTAACGAAAGATGTTCATATAACACCTAATCTTTCAGTGGAAAACACTCTTTTTACTAATGAGTTTTTGGCCGGGGCCTTATCGATTCTTGAGAAGGCGGAAAGAGCGGCAAGTAACGAAGATCAGATTCATCGTGTTGAGCTTGCATCTTTGGGTGTTTTATACATGAAATGCATCCGTACTCCGGTTCTTGCAAGGGAGGATGGCACCTATGAGAAATTCAGTCGGATTGTAGAGAGGGAGAAGGTTATAAACTGGATGGACACTGATTTTTTGCAGAAGACAAAGGCCTTTCACAGGATGATCAAGGGTGCAAAATAGGGCGAGCAACTGAAGATTATTAAAATCGTTTATCTTTACTTCGAATAAAATATTCTACGCGGGTGAAAATCAGAAACTACATTTTTGCTTTCGCAATTGTTTTCTTTTGGATGATGACCTTTTCCAGTAATGTAGTGCTGGCTCAGGAAGATTATGCAGTTAAAACCTTTACAACAGACCAGGGACTGACCCACAACCATGTGAAAGGTCTGGCGCAGGATAAGAACGGTTTTCTTTGGATTGCCAGCTGGGATGGACTAAGCCGGTGGAATGGGTATGAATTCAGAAATTACTACCACAATCCTGCTGATACAACCTCACTTATTTACTTTCAGGCTGACAATGTTTTTGTTGACCGGCACAACAATGTCTGGGTCTATACGATCCACGGATTTTCAAAATACAACAGGGAGCAGGATAATTTTACTTCATATCGGGTTGGAGCCAACGTAAGAATAACACTTGACAGGGATGGGAATCTTTGGTATAAATCAACCGCCGGATGTGGACGCTGGGATGAAAAAGGCAAAAAGTTTGTCCCAATTAAGGTCAATCTGGATAAGAAATTAGATGAACTTAGCCAGTCCCAAGTGCTTTACATCAGTTTTGACAATGAAAACCACTTGTGGATTTCCGGTTCGGAAAGTGAAAAAATCCTTGTTTACTGTTGTTACAAGGATACTAAAGGCCAGCTCAACCCGACTTTTATTGGCCAAATCGGAATGGATAATTTTACTAAGTATTTGAATTATTATGATTTTGAATTCCATCCTGTTACTCTGAATAAACAGGACTTTTGGATACAGTTTAATAACTGGACGTTCAGGTTTGATCCAAAATCCGGAAGGTTTTTAACTAATTCCGGAATCTGGAAAGAGGCGGAAAAGGTTGGATTAGGAGCTGAAGAAATTCTGAAAATGAAGCAAAATCAGGAGTACTTCAAACCTATTCTCAGAGGCAACGAACAAAATAGTGAGAAGAAACCTTTTTATGTTGAGAATTATCTGGTTGACAGGCAAAACACCCTATGGCAAGGGATAGTTTCCAATGGTACTTCATCTGGCGGACTGACAAGGTCGACTCCTACTTCCAAGGGATTTAAACATTACTTCCTGGACCTAAATCCCAAAACGGGAATGAATGCTATTTTCCCTGTACTAAAAGATCGGCTGGGTACTATATGGGCCGGACCGGGTAATGTAAATAAATTTTTCCGCATTAATGAGGCAGGACAGACAAGTCATCTCATTCCCTTTGATGAGAAGATCTGGAAAGCTGTTCGTCAGCCAAGATCATTTCTTCAGGATAGTCTGGGAATCTGGATCGGATATTTTTCGAATCTTCTACTGCGTTATGATTTCAATACCCATCAATTCTCGAAGCAACTGTTTAAGACTGAAGATAAAAATGACAATTCCTTACCTCATGTTCTCCTTCGTTTAAAAAAGGAGGGAGATGAAATTTTCATTTTTGGGTTTAAAGAGATATTTAAATTCAATACCAAAACATTAAAATCAGAACAATTGAAATCATTGAAATATGATAAAGATTTTAACCTGTACAGTGCGATTAAAGATGAACAGAATGGTTGGTGGATTGGAGGGAATTACTCGATTTTAATGCATCTCGATAGCAAATTCAATGAGATCGGTAGCCATGTGATTGGATTAGGGTGGTATAATCTTGAGGATATTGTCCAGGGAGATCATCACGATTTCTGGATTTCGCTTTTAGGTGGCGGACTTGCTCATTTTGACATAGCGACAGGTAAATCAAAAATTTATACTACAGCCGATGGCCTTTCGAATAATACCTGCTACGGTTTGCTCAAAGATAAATCAGGAAACATCTGGATTTCTACTAATCACGGAATTTCGCGGTTTAATCCCAAAACAGAGCAGTTTCGTATTTTCGGACCTGAAGATGGTCTCAAGATTGATGAATTCAATTCTGATAACACTTATCTTGCTCCGGATGGGGAGATGTTTTTCGGTGGAATGGGTGGCGTTGTGAGTTTTTTTCCGGATAGTTTGGCAGATACTAAGGCTGGGTATCTGAAGGCACAATTAGTTATCGAAGATTTTAAAGTGTCAGGTATAAATCGTTATTTCCCCAAGGCGATTTACGAGTCAGATACAGTTGTTTTATCTAAAGGAGATAACAATTTCCAACTCACTTTTGCTAGTCTGGATTTTCGCAGCGCTGAAAGAATAAAATACCGTTACCGGATAAAAAATTTAGATAATAATTTTGTTCAAACAGATTTTCGCCACCGTTTTCTCAATTATACAAATTTGTCTCCTGGAAAATACAATTTGGAGATTGAAGCCTCCAACCGGGATGGTGAATGGGCTTCACAAACTTCACTGATCATTATAATTCCACCGTATTATTATCAGACCATGTGGTTTCGGGTCCTTTCAGTTCTATTAGTCATCCTTATACTGATTTATTTAATTTTCAGCTATAATCAGCGACTCCGGTTGATGGCCAGAAAAAGGCAGGATGAGCTGCGCCTCGAGAGCCTTCGCGGACAGATGAACCCTCATTTTATTTTTAACTCCCTCAATTCAATTAATTATTTTATCTCACAGAACGACCGTCTTTCTGCTAACCGTTATATTGCAGATTTTTCGCGACTAATCCGTACTTTTTTGGGTAATTTGTCCAAAGAATATGTCCCCTTTCAGAATGAGTTAGAGTCTTTAAAAGATTATCTTCAATTGGAACATCTTAGGTTTGGAGATAAATTTGATTATATAATTGATATTCAGGAGGGTTTTGAAGGTGACCAGTTATCCGTATTCCCGGGAATGATCCAACCTTTTATTGAGAATGCGATCTGGCATGGTGTCCGGGGACCGGTAAGCAGAAAAGGGATGATTAGTATTAAGTTCTTTCCCGGGGGTGATGATTTTATTCGTTGCATTGTAGAGGATGATGGAATAGGACGTAAACTTTCGGAAACCTATAAAAATAGTGACACCGGGCGGAAGTCAAGAGGAATTGGCATTGTGATTGAAAGGTTAAGAATCATCAATCAGATCCGGAAGAGCAGTCTTAAGTTGACAATAGAAGATCTTTATCCTGAACGGGAAGAGACAGGTACCCGGGTAACGATTGAAATACCGAGGGGGAGATGAAAAGAATGAAGGAATGAAAAATAAGGTTTGCTATAGTACATTCACTGCAGAGTCATTCAAATTCATTAAACTTTGGTGTACCTTGGTGTTTTGGTGCCTTGGTGGCATATTTTTTGTTTTTTTGTTAATTAGTTAAATCATTATATCAAAGGGAATTGACTATTTTTACAAATACTTCAATGTATACAGATTTTTTTATCTTCTGCCAAATACTCTAAACTTATGCAAGAGCAGCTATTAAAAGCCATTGTCGTTGATGATGAGATGCCTTCGCGTGAGGCTTTGAGCACTTATATCCGGGATTTTTGTCCTGGAGTAAGGATTGTTTCAGAGTGTAACGATTCGCAATCAGCTTATCAATCCATCTTAGAGCACCGGCCTAACCTGGTTTTTCTGGATATTGAGATGCCAAATGGCAGCGGGTTTGACCTTTTAAGAATGTTCAAAACGATAAGTTTTAAAGTAATCTTTGTAACTGCTTTTTCGGAATATGCATTAAGGGCTTTCCGGTTTTCAGCAACCGATTATCTGCTTAAGCCTGTAAAGGTTGATGAGCTAGTTGAGGCGGTGGATAAAGTTAAGCAGGAGTTTACATTAAAGCATTCAAACCTGAACCTTCAAACGCTTATGAATGGTTTATCGCAGAAAGAAACGATTTCGTATACCCTTGTAATTCCGAGCACAAAGGGATTTACTGTTATTAAGATTTCCGATTTAATTATGTGTGAAGCAGATGGGTATTGCACGAATTTCTATCTTACCGGGAAGGAAAAGATCACGAGTTCAAAAAATCTCAAGCATTATGAAGAACTTTTAGCTAGTCATCCATTTGTCAGGGTCCATCATTCGAATCTGATAAATCTGAATCATGTAAAGGGTTATGGTCACCTGGGTGAGATCTCACTTTCCGAAGGTCTTGGATGTCCGCTTGGGAACAATTACAAATCTCACTTCCTCGAGATATTTGGGAAGAATAAATGATTCCAAGTTAGTAAAAAGAGGTTCACATTTGCCTTAGGCGTGAAGATAGTTAAAATACACTTTCCCAAAATCCCATTAGCTGAAACAATTGATTGGTTGGATCAGAAGGGCAACTTGTTGGTTTAGCAGTTTCCCGGTTCTGTAACCTATTATATTTGGTTTATAAACTTAAACCTACGGCGCGAAAGTCTTAGATTTTTAGGTTGCGGATTTTAAGCCAAACAAGATGGACGACAAAGATTTTCAAAAGAAAAGTTTAGAGTCAATATTTCGGGTTGCCACCTTTGCACCCCTTTTCGAACCGCATCCTCGTCATTGTATCAATCAGTTTGCCGGCTTTACTCCCTACATTTCGTTCAAGGACCTGATCAACAAAAGGATTTATATCCGTGCCTGTCCTATTGGCAATAAAAATTCGAATGACACAGGTGAACGGCGAATTATAATCACCTATTCCAATATCGATGAGTTGGTTGAAGATGGGTGGAGACTGGGATGATAGTATTATCTAAAAATTTGATTATGAAAACAAAATGCACCTTTTTATTATTGCTCCTCCTGATGGAATTTTCTTCATGTGATCTCCTGAATAAAAAAGATGAAAAGACCAGTTTCGTAGCCAACATAAGTGCAGGCACTGATTATGATTTTCTGGCCTATTCTGCAGATGATAATTCATATATTGCTGTCAGGCAAAACAATGGTATTCCAGTTTCAGCTTTGGTAAAACCTTCAGGATCGGCGGATCCATATCCTGTTTGGTTCAACAGCGAAGGTAACATTGAGAGAATTGTAATAAATGGGTATATCCTTCTTTTTAGTAATTATACTACCGACAAATTTGATATTGCTATTATTGGGCCGGACGGAGAGATAAGTGTTGTGCGCGAACTTACTATTCCTGAGCAATATCGTGTGTCCCTACAGTTGAAAAGTTTGAGTTTGGGACAATCACTCATTTGGGCTGGTCATAGTATAGGTGCTGTATCATGTGCACTCTCAATATTCGGAGGAGCAGCAGCAACAGCTGCAACAATGGGTATTGGAATTCCAGCTGCCACAGTTATTATAGGGTTAGGATGTGGGGCAACGGCGATAGGAATAGCTACAACAATTATTGGGAATGAAAAAATCGCTGATTTTCTAAATCTGCCATTAAAAACAGTAAAATCCTTTACTACTGTTGTCAATTGTGTTTTAGGCACGCCTTTATCCTGTTTCATGAGTGCAGCGGGTTTAACATTAAGTGTTGCGGGTGGCGAAATGGTTGCACATGACAAGGAGATAAAGCTGGCTCAAGGGGTTCTTCTTGGCGGAACAGGAGATATTCAGGTTACCCTTACCTGGGATTCTTCTGCCGATATTGATTTGTATGTTCAGGATCCGTCGGGAGAATGGATTTGGTTTGGACATCAGAATTCTGCTTCAGGCGGGTGGTTGGATGTAGATGATACGGATGGTTTTGGCCCGGAAAATATTAAATGGGACAAGAACATGGCACCCTCCGGTACATATAAAGTCTATGTGAAACATTATGCAGGTGCAAGTGCCAATTATTCAATTATGGTGCAAGCCTTTGGGCGTAAAAAACAATATAGTGGGAATGTTGGACCAGGCCAGGCATTTTATATAACTGATTTTTCAAAGACCTACTTAAAATCAGCTGAGAAAAAAGTCCTGAACGAAACTTTACCCATGACGGTTAAGTAATGTGAAATTTTTAATTAATCATAAAATTGTATACAGTTTCGCTAAGGTAATCCTGCTAATCAGTCTGATTATTATTTTGAAGCAAGCTTATTGGGAGGGTGCAAGAGAATAAAAGTAACTTAATGTTGAATTGAATTAATAAAATGTAATATGCAAAGGTTAGATATTAAAATTATTAGCATGGGTATGTTGGCGTCTATGCTCGTATTCCTTCCTTCAATCTTAAAATCTCAATCTGGTATTAAAACATTTGGGAATGAAGGCTGGACATTTAATGGAGGTTGCAGTATACTCGGTCCCATTGTTTCAATTACAAATGGAAATTCGCCAAGTGGAGAATTTTATTTTGGATACCAATCCTTTGATTGGGAAAAGAATGAGAATTTAATTAATAAACCAACGTCAGGAGGATTTCAGTTTGGGTGGAATTTTTTTGTGAAATATTATTCTTCTTCTCGTATCAAATGGCTTTATGGAATTGGTGGAGGTACTATGGAAGAAAGAGTCGGTAAAACTTCGTTTTACAGAGATAAAGATTGGACCGGTACTTGGATCTACTACGAAGCCCATGGAGGATTGCGATTTTTTATTACTCAAAAAGTATCCGTAACCGGTTGGCTTGGTTATTTATTTAAAATTGATGATAGTAATTCAATTTTAAAGCAACATAAGGTAACAGATTTGAAGGAAACAATGAGCCCAGTTGGAATAATGTTACATGTATCCTATACATTTTGAAATTTTTAATCTAATTACTTTCAAGGAGTGTAGTAAAAAATAGTACTATGAGAAATTATTTCATTCAACTGGTCAGTATTATTTTTTTGTTCAATTCTTGCCAAAAAGAAGAAGATACAATAAGGCAGCCGGAAGTAAATCCAAATGAAGTTAGAGTCTATTTTGATGATGTTTTAATAATAAAGTGTGTTGGTAACACACTTGTATTTGGTTCATTAACTTTGATTAAGAATATAAAGACAAGTAATATTGAAGTAGTTTTCTTTGATCAAAATGGACGAATATTTGACATTAGCGATAATAAATTTGATTTATTGGTTGGTTCAGGTGCAAACTATTTGGCATACTGCGTTCAGGATCAAAACAATCGTTGGCTATTTCAAGTTCATACATCAAATTTCACAGGTATGACCTATATAAAGGTAGGGCTTACTTCCTGGTATTCGATAAAGTATTTATCGCCTGAAATTCCTGTTAAAGTCAATTAATTGCAAATAGAATATACTAAATGTACAATGCACATATTAAGATAATGTTAATTTAAGTTTCTTATCAATGCTAAGGGTCACTTTGCGCAGCCATGATGCGAAAATTAACTAATTTATCAATAAATACTTAATTCTAAGCCAATACACGAACCCGTTACAAACCAATACGGAACAGCTTTGCTATTTGCTATAAAAGTCGTCCCAACTTTAGTCCCATTTAGCTATACCAAATCAGCAACCGGTCTTGCCTCAGGAGGTAAACAACAAGATGTTAATGTAAATGATTTAGTCATTCCGGCAATTAATAGTTTTAAATATTCCGTTCACTCCGGGACGGGATTTGCGAGCTCGATGGTTGTTTCTACCCATATTCCATGCCTTGCGGCACATTTCCTCCCTTATCCAATTTGTTATCAAGTAGTGAATTATGATGCACTTTAAAATCCCGGTAGGGATAAGATATGGGTAGAAAATGAATTGAAATATTAGACATCGTCCCGACAAGGACGAAATGTTCAACAAAAAATCCTTCTATCCAACTTTTGTGCCATTGGCACAGTTTCCAAAATCAAAATAATAATCAATACAGGAGCGGGAACTATCAAATTTTGAACTATATTTGTTCAATTAATAATATTATTTATCAAATGATCTCAGAAACAGCTTCTACTATTGAACATTATGAAAAACTCATCGAGATTCTTGGAAGCAAATACGTGACTGAGAAGGTTGAAGGTCCTTTTGACTTCATCCAGATCGCATCTAAAGGGCTGAATGCTAATGCTATAAAAAATTTCAGAGCTTACTTTGGCCTTGCAAATGAATCAGCAGCCAATATGTTGAATGTTTCAGCACCTACTATTTACAGATGGATACGAAGTAATAAAAATCTCGATAGAAATTCTACTGTTAAACTTTTCGAAATTGCCGATTTATTCCTTTACGGTTCAGAAGTTTTTGGGGGCAATGACAAATTCTTTAAGTGGTTATATTTACCGAATACTGCTTTAGGAGGGATGGAACCTTCAACACTTGTGGACATTCCCGGGGGAGTTTCCAAAGTCAGAGATATTATCGGACGAATTGAACATGGAGTGTACAGCTAGTTATGCTTGTTTACAGAATAACCGGTAGAAAACATGTAGCCGATATTTCCGGAATTGGCGCCGGAATTTATGGCGGAAGGTGGAATAAAAAGGGAACCCCTGTTTTATACACCGGGGAAAGCATAGAAATTGCCCTTCTGGAGACTATTGTCCATATTCCTCCAATGTTAGTTCCTGCCTTGGTTCTCCTGACATTCGAAATTCCTGGCAATTCAATTACGGAAATTAAAATTACAGATCTTCCAAAGAATTGGTCTGATTACCCTGCCCCTACTATTCTGACTGAGATAGCCGAAAATTGGATTCAAAAAGGACAAACCATTGCCCTGAAAGTTCCAAGTTGCATTATCCATTCCTCACATAACTATATTCTAAACTGTAATCATCCCGATTATAATCTGGTAAAACTTATAGATCAAAAAGACTTCATTTTTGATAACCGGCTAAGAAAGTAAATTAAAAATCTGATTGGTTCATATGCCCGTAATGAGGTTGATGATAAGGTAAGACTACAAAGATTTTCTTTCCCTGTCAAAGAAATAGAGCAAAACTCCGGTGAGAATTGTCGAGAGACCAATCAGACTTTCAACGGGGTGCTGGATAAAGGTGAAGACACAGATATATATGCCAAACAGGATGTAAATAACAGGGAAAATGTAAAAGTAATTGCCCTTAAAAAGCATCAGACTCTTCTTTGGAATACGGAAAACTGTAGCAATGGCAATCACACTAATAAATTGTAAGACAAACGAGGCGTAGACAAAAATCTCTGCAAACCCCCCGGAGGCAATAATCACAATAGCAATGAAAGCCTGAATCCAGATCGCAATATAAGGTGTTTCATTTCGCGATTTATTCATAAAACCCCAGAGTTTATGCTCCTTTGAAGTTGCAAAACAGATCCGGGAACCTACCCACAAGTAACCGCTAATTGTCGCTATCAATTGAAAGGAAATGAAAAAACATACCCACTTGGCACCCGTCACACCCAGAAAATTCTGTGCCGCTATCGACGCCACATCTTCCTGATTTGACATCGCTGCTGCCGAAGCATGTTTTAAGAAAACAAAATTGATCAGCACATAAATCACTGTAACAAATAAAGTTCCCAGAATCAATGCCCTTGAAAGATTCTTCCTTGGATTTTTAATCTCTGAAACAATATATGATGCTGAATTCCAACCTGTATAAGCGAATGAGACAAAGACAAGTGAAAATGCAAACGAGGGAGTCTGAATCTCGGCGAACCACGACCCATCCCATTTCAGGGCAGATTCAACATGAGATGTATAGGAGATCCCAAGGATAATGAGTCCAATAACAAAGAGCACCTTAATGACTGTGAAGATATTTTGAAAATTACTGCTTGACCTAAGACTTATGGACTGTGATATTGCCACCAGCACAATCACCCAGATAGCAAACCCTTTTCCCAGATCCCAGCCAAATACCTGAAGATACTTCGTCATTGCCAAAGCCGCTAGTGAGACTGGGGCTGAAAAACCTACGATCAGAGAGATCCAACTGCTTAGGTAACCTAATAAAGGATGAAAAGCCCGGGAGAGAAAAATATAATCTCCCCCGGACTTTTTATAGTAATTTCCTAATTCAGCGTAACAGAAAGTGCCAAACAACGCAAGTATGCCTCCGACGGTCCACAACAGAAGAATTGTAAACGTATTACTAAGGTAAGCAATCTGATATCCCAGAGAGGTGAAAATACCAGTCCCAATCATATTCGACACCACCAGCGCTGCCGCAGTAATCCACGATATCTTTTTCAATAGAATTTAATTAGGCCTCAATTGTATTCATTTTTTGTCGGTTGAACAACAATTCCATCAAATTTCTAGATTGTAAAACTTAATCTGCCAAAATAATATGCTCCTGTGGTTCCCATTTGAACCGGTGCATATTTGAATACCCCAAAGTAGGAGTTACCATAGGCCTGTAAATCTGGATAGACATTGAACAGATTGTAGGTACCAACTGTCAATTGCAGATTTGGCAGGATATTATAACCCAGTGTAAGGTCAGTAACCACTTTAGGATCGTGCTTCTGAGCCACTCCAAAAGGAAATCCATTTCGGGTAACTTCACCAAAATAGGTGTTGGCAAGCAGCACATTCCATTTTTTGTAGGAATAATTTATTCGTAAGGATCCTTTGTCTGTAGGATTATTTGTTTCAATGAGGCTTTGCTCCTGAGGACCAAAGAATACATCCTGCTGGTCAGAGAATTTTTTTAAGAATTCGGGGAAAGAGTTGTATTTAATTGTACCATCACTGTTTCTGTCAATTTTTGTTTTGCTGTGATTATAGGCTAAGGCAAAATCCAAGATTCCTGATCTCAGTCTCCATTTATAACTAACCACTGCGTCGATCCCTTTTGTGTTTGTATTAATTGCGTTTGTAAAGAAACGACCTGTCTGCGCTCCATAAGGCTTGAAGAAATCCCTGATTTCAGTTACAGGATCTCCGTAAGGGTCATTGCCTAAGTTGCCGGTGAGGATAACGCGGTTGTCAATTCTGATTTGATAACCATCGACAGAGAAGAAAAGATCATTTACCGGATTCCAGGTTAAACCTCCACTGAAATTTGTTGAAGTTTCCTGTTTCAATTTCTGTATTCCAATTGCCTGGGCAACCGCACTGTTATTCCTGAAAATACCGGAGTTAAGCAGAACACCGTCAACCACATCAGTGGCAATATTATTAAAATAGCTTTGTTGCAACGAAGGTGCCCTGAATCCTGTACTGAAGGCAGCGCGAACAGATAACTTTTTAAGCAATTCCCATCTTCCTGCTACTTTATAGTTTAATGTGCTTCCAAAATCAGAATAGTTTTCAAAACGGGCTGCTGCTCCGAAAGAAAGTTTTTTAGTAATATCAAGATCTCCCTGTGCGTATAAGGCACCATTGTTTCGTGAAGCATTTACAACATTTGCACTTCCAAATCCAGGAAATGATTCGGATCCGCTACCTTGGGAAGAAGCCTGATCACCTGCATCAATTTTATAATTTTCAATACGGTATTCACCTCCAAAGGCTACATTAAGACCTTCGAGGTAATTGAATTTACGATTTAAATTTGCATTAATGGTGTTTTGCAGGAAGCTGTGATCTCCTGCATTAAAATTTGTCGGACTTGTACTACCTAAAGTATAGTTAAAAGATTTGTCTACAAAATATTTAAACTGGTTATACCCGATCGTATTACTTACATCCAGGTTCCAGCTGTTAAAGTCATATTTGATTCCTGCTGAGAAGGAGTGGTCAGAGATTTTAGATTGCAGTTCGGGCTGAAAGCCGTTAGGGTATACTGTTAATGCTTCAGTAGAGAGCTCACTGGGCAATCTCCTGAAACCAAATCCAACTCCCTGCCGATAGCTTGTACCGCCAAAGAAATAAGCTTTAAGTTTTGAGTTTATGCCAATTTCACTGTTTAGAAATAATTGAAGATTTTGAATCTTAGCGTCTCCCACCTGGAAATTGAAATAGTTTCTTGTAAGTCCTCTTGACGCAATTTGGGCATCATCATAGGCTCTTGAAGCTGCAGGATTATCAGTAAAATCGTAGGCAAAGTAATTATTGAGTTCTGACTGATCAAAAATTATCAGGTTATGATTTTGACTTCGGTTTGTCTTCTCGCGGTTATTATATAATCCGGTGATGTTAATAAAGCCATCCTTACCTAGTTTCGTACCATAATTCACATCAACACCTAATGTCTGGCCATCATTTTTTGTTGTCTGACCATAGGTAACCGAAGAGGACACACCTGCATTCTTTTTCAGGATTATATTGATCACTCCTGCAATAGCATCAGAGCCATACTGCGCCGAAGCACCGTCACGAAGTACCTCAATACGGTCAATTGCAGAGATAGGTATTGTACTCAAGTCGGTACCGACTGATCCATTACCTACTGTGTTTTGGTAATTGACAAGTGAAGTCGTATGTCGTCTTTTTCCATTTACAAGGACAAGAACCTGATCAGGTCCGAGACCACGTAACGAAACAGGGTCAATGTGTTCGGTACCATCTGATGCCGATTGTCTGTTGCTGTTAAATGAGGGAACGATATAGTTTAACAGATCATTCAGGTTATTAACAGGCATCGATGACTGAACTTTTTTAATGTCCAGTACATCAACTGGTACTGGTGAGTTTACCTTTGTCCTTACTGTACCTCTGTTTCCTACAACAATTATATCCTGCAGATCGAGTTCTTTCACTTCCTGTGCATAGGCCGAAGAAAAACCCAGCAGGCTAATTATTAAAATTGCAAATTGTCTTTTCATAAAATATTCTTTATTAATAATTGTGCATTCTTATATTTTGTCGAAAATCACGCTATTTATTCAATGGATTGCCTTGATTTTTAGGAGCGAATGATCGTTAAAATATTTTGCACAAGATTACTCTTTTTATTTTCCTCTTGAAATACCTTTTTTAATGTAATTCGGATACCATGATCGAGGTATATAATCATTAAAAGTTTATAACTTTATTGTGCTTAATTAACCTCTAAATTGTATAAAAAAATGAAAAAGATCCTTTGTTTTTTTATCCTTCAATTCTCGTTTTGGACTTGTATAACAGCGCAAATCGTATATTATGTCTCCCCTTCCGGGAGCGATAATAATGCAGGTACATCGCTGGCAACTCCTTTCCTGACAATTGGTAAAGCAGCTTTGGTAGTTCAGCCCGGTGATGTTGTTTATCTCAGGTCCGGCACCTATTTCGAATATACAATTCTGGGGAAGAGCGGCACAGAAACAAATAGGATAACTTTTGCTGCCTATCCTGGTGAAAACCCTGTTATCGACGGGTCTAAAAGGACAACCAATATTGCAAGTCCATGGAACAGACCAGACCGGCTCATAAGTGTAGAAGGCAATTACATAACTTTGAACGGTCTTGAGATAATGAATTCCGCTTCAACCGGCGTACTTGTAAATGCCAATTACGCAGTTCTCGAAAATCTGCATGTGCATAACTGCTATCTTACAGGTATTTATTTTTATAATTGCTATTACGGGAAAGTGCAATTCTGTAAAATCCACGACTTCTATGACTACGGCGACGGTGGTGTTGGGGGTGGTGGTAACGCGGATGGTATTGGCAGTACATCAGGTAATGATAACCCGACGCCAATCGTTTATGGTTATCACACAATCTCCAACAATCTGGTATATAATTGTTCAGATGATGGAATTGATATGTGGACAAGCCAGTATAATCTTATTGAGAAAAACATTGTCCATGACGTCGGGTATACGAATCCCAGTAATGGGGGATTTCCTATTGTTGGCGGACAGCCTGCTGGTGATGGCAATGGATTTAAACTCGGACGTGGCGGAAATAACACAGTAAGGAACAATGTATCTTATGCAAATCGTATGACCGCATATGTAGATAATGTCGGAACAGGGAACGTGGTTCTTAACAACACCTCTTACCAATCCATAGGTCGTGGATTTTCATTCTTCACTCCTGGAGGGAATACATTGAAAAACAACCTATCGTTTGGGACGGCACCTAATTCAATGACAGGATCGCCTTTACAGGATCATAACAGCTGGAATTTGTCAATTAGCGATCCTATATTTAAAAGTTTAGATCCTCTTTCCAAAGACTTTCTTCATCTCTCGGCAAATAGTCCGGCAATAGATGCAGGTATTGATGTTGGTTTACCATATTCAGGGATAGGTCCCGATTTGGGAGCCTACGAATCGGATGCTGTTACTTCAATCCCACCACCGGGTATTGGAATTATTACCCAACCCACATGTGCAATAGCAACAGGAAGTGTAGTATTAAATAATTTACCACCGGTTGGAGCATGGACAATTTTTAGAATGCCAGGAGGAACAAATCTTACAGGGACTGGTATAACCAATACGATATCAGGACTTTTGGCAGGAACTTACACATTTACAGTAACTAATGCCTCTGGTATTACCTCTGCAGTCTCTGAAGCTGTGATCATTAATTCGCAGCCTTTAAGACCGTCTGCGCCGACAGGCAAGACAGCCCAAAGCTTTTGTTCAGGTAATACACCTACAATTGCCTCACTAATTGTGACTGGAACAGGTATAAAATGGTATTCAGCTGCAACTGGCGGAACATCTCTTGCCACATCAACAAGTCTTGTAAGTGGCAGACATTATTATGCCAGTCAGACTGTTGGCTCCTGTGAAAGTCTGACCAGGTTAAATGTTACAGTAACCCTTTTAGCCTCACCTTCTGCACCAAAGGCTGGCACAATAACTCAGCCAACCCGCACACTTGCAACCGGGAGTGTTATTCTCACAAATCTACCATCATCCGGAACATGGGTAATCACAAGAACACCAGGAGGAATAACAACTTCGGGGTCTGGTAAAAGCAAAACAATTGCAGGCTTGCCAAGCGGAACTTATACATTTTCTGTGACGAATAGTTCAGGATGCACTTCTGTGCAATCTGCCAGTGTTGTAATCAAGGCACAACCTCTGGCTCTTAAATCAGTAATTGATAGTTTATCTGTTCCTCCTGACGTTAACTCTAAAATTGCACTAAATCCATTTACGGGTAAGTCAAGTCCAATAGTTATAGCCTATCCAAATCCTGCTTCTGTAAGCTTTTCATTGCGGATCAACGGTACCTTTGAATCAAAAATTCTGGTTCGGTTAATCAGTCTGACTGGAAGAACGCTAAGGGAATTTCAGGCACAGAACAGCTATGACAAATTGTTAAATGAAATTTCAGTTAAAGAGCTACCCGATGGAGTTTATATTATACAGGCTTTGGTAAATGGATCAGATTTACATTCAACAAAATTAGTAGTTCGGAAGTGAGTAATTTAAAATTGAGTCATCCATTTTAGGTGAACCTTGCCCGTAAGGCAACCTTATTTATTTTACCTACACTGGTTTTATCTATTGCCTCAGTTTTCTGAACCTTTAATGTTATGGCTTCCCGGGGCAGTACTCCGTTATCCACGCTTGCCTTTACAATTTGCTGGATATCTCTTTCATCAAAAAGAGCACCCTCCCTGGGAACTACTATTGCCAATGGTACTTCGCCCCAATTAAGATCCGGATATCCGATTACGGCAACTTCCATCACTCCTTCATACTTGGCAATTACATCTTCTATTTCCAGTGAGCTAAGCCATTCACCTCCGACTTTTATAACGTCTTTTGTCCGGTCAGTAATCCGGATACTCCCCCTTTCATTTATGCAGGCCACATCGTTTGTATGCATCCAGCCACCTTCCCAGAGCTTTTCGGAGTGAACATGATCCTTAAGATATCCTTGGGTTAGGTAAGGTGAACGGACAATGATTTCTCCCGGAGTTTTATCATCCCGGGGAACATCCTTACCTGAAGCATCGACGATGCGCATTTGGGCCAGGCCGATAGGAATACCTGTCCTGCAACGTATATCGGCCTGTTCTTCTATGGATAGGTTCAAGTCATTCACATCAACCCTGGCAAGTGATAATATTGGACAGGTCTCTGACATCCCATACCCTCCAAATACATCTATTCCCCGCTTAAGGGCCTCAATTGCAATGGCTTTAGGTAAGGCTGCACCACCTATGATACAACACCAGCGGGAAAGGTCATAATTTATTGAAGAAGGTTCCTTCAAAAGCATATTTAATATTGTCGGAACACAATGACTGAATGTTACTTTATGGGTCTCAAGTAGTTTTAACAATAATGCGGGAACATATTTACCGGGATAAACCTGTTTGGTTCCTAAGAAAGTTGCAATGTAAGGTACTCCCCATGCATGAACGTGGAACATTGGCGTTATAGGCATGTAAATGGAATCGGAGTGAAAACGTCCTTGTACGGAAGCTGAGCCCAACGCAGCTGTTGTAGATAGAGTGTGCAGAACCAGCTGTCTGTGAGAAAAATATACCCCCTTGGGAAGTCCGGTTGTTCCTGTGGTATAGAAGGTAGTAGCTCTCGTATTTTCGTCGAAATCAGGAAAATCGAATTCCGGAGAAGCATCTGCAAGCATCTTCTCATACTCACCCTCAAACTGGAAAGAGTGTTTAAAGACTTCACCTCCTTCATCAATGAGAATAAATTTTCTTCCCTCGGCTATCCTTCCACGTATAGCTTCCAGCAATGGGATAAAATCGGTATGACAAATTATAACATCGTCTTCTGCATGATCTATTGTATACATCATTTGTTCAGGGGAGAGCCGAACATTAATTGTATGAAGTACGGCACCTATCATTGGAATCGCATAATAAGCTTCCAGATAACGATGAGAATCCCAATCCATTACAGCTACAGTATCTCCATGTTTTACCCCGATTGAAGTAAGTACATTGGCAAGTCTGTGAACCCGTTCCTTCCAGGTTGTATATGTAATTGTCAGCTGATCGCGGTAGACAATCTCTTTATCCGGATTATTTCCTAACGGAGAGAGGAACAATTGTTTTATAAGTAAAGGATATTCGTATGCGGACCTGGTTTTTTCAATAAGATTGCTCATAGTCTTTCATTAGTTAATTAGATGCCTTTGGTTTAGTAAGAAATCTGTGCGGGTTCAAATGTAACAAAAATGAATATTAGTGATTCTACAAAATTTAAAGAAGTAAGTATTATACAAGAATTTTCGATTCCTGATAGTTCAAAATGATTTTGATTTGCAATTACATAAAACTAATATCCCTGACTAATACTCTAAATCATAAAATTTCGCATCATTTCTGGTCGAAAGAGGCAAGACTTACAAATACAATGATTCTCGTTTGTCTGAGTGATTTTGTTGTGACCCCTTTTCTTACCGATCAGTTATGGCTAAAGATGTTAATACTATAGTTTATCTGCTTATTATTGGGCTGGTACTTTTTAAAGTGCTCGAAAATGGACCAGTGACAATGCACCGAATTATAGGTGCAGTAGCCGTTTATATATTTTAGTTTTGAGACTCTTACGACTACCGGATATGGTGAATTTCTTCCGGTTCACGGATCAGATAAAAAAGTTGTGGACATTAATTTTCTTTAAACGATTTGATAGGTACTATTTATATGACAATTTCTTATTCTATTGGATAAAACCTGTTAATAAATGCTTAAAGGTGCAGAGCACCGTTTATATTTGTAGA
>CAINLJ010000204.1 GCA_903850335.1 uncultured Bacteroidia bacterium
AATAAGTTAATCAATAACCCGGGTTTTGTACAAGTTTTGTACCCTGCAATTCGCGGTAAGGGATTGGGAAAACTTCATTCTTTCCTGCTACGAATCCTTTGCTGCTAAGTTTTGCTGTTGAATCACCCCATCTTACAAGGTCGAAGAAACGGAAACCTTCTCCTGCCAGTTCAAGTCTTCTTTCAGCCTTTATTGCTGCCATACTTACCGGTACTGATGGTAAACCAACCCTGGTCCTTACGGCATCAAGTAAAGCCTGAGCCCTGGATCCTGTGGCACCTAATGCTTCAGCCTCCATTAAATAGGTATCAGCCAAACGAATATTATATGTGTCTTGTTTGTAATTTAAAACTGCATCACCCGAACCTGTGGAAACGTCAGCCTGACGAGGAGTAAATTTATTCATAAAATACCCGGTGTTCTGATAACCTTCGATATAGTCTGCCTGACCTGCAGCCTGCAATGCTTTCAAGTCAAGTACAGTAGCTGCGAATCGCGGATCGGATTTGATAACATCATAGAAGTTCTGTGTAAATACGTTGAAACTCCAGCCTGATGGCAGATCAGGGGCATTAGGGCCCTTTTTAGAATAACTTCGCGGACCAGCCATAACATTTACTGTATTTCCCTCATCACTTCCACTACCCCAGTTTCCCCAGCCTGAACTACCGGTGCTACTGTGGCATACTTCGAAAATTGATTCTGTATTAAATTTATTGCTTACTACCCAAAGGTCGTTGAAACTGGATAATAAACGATATCCGTATTTGCTTGTACCACCAGGAGTTCCGTTTACTTCGGCAAACTGAGCAGCTGCCAGTGAACCTTTACCATCATAGAGGTAAACCTTACCGAGAATCGCCTGAGCAGTTCCCTTGGTTAATCTTCCGCCTTCGGTAGCCACAGGAACCGTCATTGGTAAATCAGCAATAGCTTCTGTGAGATCCTTTTCTATTTGTGTATAAACTGCAGCCGGAGTTGCCTGAACCACCTGATACATATTTGTTGCAGTAAGAGGATCCAGCAATAACGGTACATTTTTAAACATGATTACAAGATTAAAATAATACCATGCCCGTAAGGCTTTTGTCTCGGCAGTATATCTGGCTTTCAAAGTTGCATCCATAGTAACATTTGAAATTTTTGACAGAAGCGTATTTGCTCTGAAAATGCCCTGATAATAATCGCTCCAGAAACTTCCAGGTACAATTAATGCAGTCAAAGTGAAGGTATTAAATCCTTGTATTCCTGCACCATCAGTTGAGCCACCACCCCCGGCATACTGATCATCGGAGCCGGCATTCATCATGGTAATCATATTCTCGAAGCCGCCTGAATTCTTACGTACAACATCATAAACGCCAACGAGGGCAGAAAACGCCTGATTTTGGTCTGCATAATAATTTGCTGTCAGGAACTGACCCTTGGGTTGGATATCCACAAACCCTTTTTCGCAGGATACCAATGAAATAATCATGGCAACTGCTATAAATAAGTATTTAACTACTTTTTCTTTCATCTCTGTTTATTTTTTAAAATTGTAATTGTACGCCAAGCATCAACGAACGTGCCTGAGGATAAACACCTCTGTCTATACCAAATACACCACCTCCAATTTCAGGGTCATAACCGGTATATTTTGTTAGTGTCAATAAGTTTTCAGCGGATAAATAGAAGCGTAATTTGCTTACACCGATCTTCTCAAAAAGTGAGTTTGGCAATGAGTATCCTAATTGTACCACTTTGAGACGGACATAATCACCTTTTTCAAGATAGAAGTCAGACATATTGCCAAAATTTCCGTTTACATCATTACTTGTTAATCGTGGATATGTGTTTGATGTGCCTTCACCAGTCCAGCGACTCATAGCTACAGTCTGCCAGTTAGCATTTCCGATGTCCAGACGACGTAATCCCTGGAAGATCTTGTTTCCTGCAGCTCCCTGAGCAAAGACCATCAAGTCAAAACCCTTGTAATCAAAATTCAGTGTAAGACCGAAAGTATATTTTGGAATATTGCTTCCCAGGAATGTTTTATCCTTGTCTGTAATCACTCCGTCCTTATCTGTATCCACCCATTTAAAATCGCCCGGTTTCGCATTTGGCTGTACTAAGCCGCCGGTTGAATTCGTGTATGCGGCAACTTCGGCAGCATTCTGGAAAATTCCAGCAGTTTGAAATCCGTAGAAAGAGTTATATGACTGTCCAACCTGTGTTCTGGTTACAGGACCCATGGATTGCCATGAAGCATCACCCGAGATAAAATTGGCATCAGAAGCTACATAAGTAACCTTGTTTTTCAGGTATGCAATATTTCCATTGGCAGAGAAATTCAGATCTCCGAATTTCTTACGGTATCCTAATTCAATTTCCAAACCATTATTCTCCATATCTGCGATATTACCTACCGGAGAACTTGTCACACCAACATAACCCGGAATAGTTACCGGCCTTAAAATACCTGAGGTTTTTTTCTTGAAATAATCAACAGTTACAGTCAAAGAATTAAATAGTAATGCATCAAAACCTATGTTTGCCTGGGAAGTCTCTTCCCATCTCAAACTTGGATTGTCAAGTGAAGCAGGTGAATATCCTGGGGTAATTGTTCCATTATTCCCAATCGCATAATTGAATCCTCCGCCTACAGTTGCAAGATATCCAAAATCGGCAATCGCATCATTTCCAACAACACCATAACCACCTCTGATTTTTAAAGTGTTAATTATATCATTAGATTTCCAGAAATCTTCTTTCGACACAACCCAACCTAAAGAGAATGAAGGAAATACGCCATATTTATGATTTGCTCCGAATCTTGAAGAACCATCCCGGCGATAAATACCTGTTAAAAGATATTTTTCCTTGTAGTCATAATTTAAACGGGCGAACAGTGAGGTTACGCGATGCTCTACAAAATCATAAGCACCACCTACCCTGTTTTTCGCATCAGGAATATTAAAACTAAAGGAAGCATCCTTATAACTTGTGACAGGTAAATCATAGAGTGTCACGCCGGAATATCCTCCCATGTTGTCGACATAAGCACCTTGACCAAGTAAAACATTAATATTGTGGTCAGTTATTTTTTTCGTATAACTAATTGTGTTTTCAAGGTTATAGTTTAAAACATTACTGTTATTCTTGTGGAGATTATTTTTTAGCACTGAATTGGTTGCACTCAGGTAAGAAACAGGTGTAAATCCCTGATCACCCCAATAAGCAAGTTTTGCGCCAATCGTAGATTTTACAACAAGGTCTTTTGTAATACTTGCTTGCAAATATGCATTTCCAACAATATTGTCTGACCATCCAAAGGATCCCAATCTGGTTTGAATGTATGCAAGCGGGTTAGTCATTTCCTGACCAACGATAGAAGAAATTCCATAGGGATTTCCACTTGCATCGCGAATGACAGGGTTAGAATTATAAGGAGCCGAATTTGCCGCAGCAGGATCAGTAACCACGATTGGAGTTATCGGATCAAGGTTGATCGCTGATGATAGCGGACCTCCGAATTCGCTGTTTGTATTCCCGATTCCAAGTCTTTTCTGATGTGTATAACCTACTGTTTGTCCAAATGTAAATATCTTGGATATCTTATGAGTTGTATTTAACCTGAAATTCTTTTGAGTAAAATTTGATATTGGAGAGGCAACAATACCCTGCTGATCCTGAACACCGAATGAAAGGTAAAAAGTTGATTTATCATTACCTCCACTCATACTAACTTCATGAGTATAACGACGTGCATCGTCATTAAAGATAGTTTTCTGCCAGTCGGTACCCTTTCCCAAGGCCCCTAGATTCGAAAATATTACATCACCGCCACCTGCAACAGAACGCTCATTCAACAAAGCACCATATTGAGTTGCATTCAGCAGATTAAGCCTTTTAGCAGGACCTGAAGTGCCGTAAAATCCATTATAATTAACGGTTAATTTCCCTGAAGATCCCTTTTTGGTGGTCACCATGATGACACCTGTTGCAGCACGAGTTCCATAAATAGCGGCAGAGGCAGCATCTTTCAATACCTCGATAGATTCAATATCCGATTGGTTCAGGTAGTTTATACCACCAGCGTCAACAACAACTCCGTCAACAACCCATAGAGGATTATTCCCGCCGCCAAATGTTGTAATACCTCTGACCCTGATTGTATAACCATCACCGGGTTCACCCGAATTTGATGCCACAGTGACACCAGCGACCCTGCCCTGGATAGCTCTTTCAGGAGCACCCGGAGACACTTTCTCAAGATCCTTTGCTTTTATACTGGAGATTGCACCGGTTACTACACTCTTCTTTTGTGTACCATAACCTACAACTACAACCTCATCAATTGCAGCTACTGTTGAAGCCAGAGCCACATCGACAGTTGTTTTGTTATTTACGGCAACTTCTTTCGAAGTTAATCCGACAAATGAAAATACCAGCGTCGCATTTCCGGGAACCTTAATTGTGTAGGCCCCATCAACACCCGTAGTTGTCCCAGTCACTGTGCCTTTTACCACAACGCTGACACCAGGAATAGGTTGTTTGTCCTCGGCAGAAGTAACAACCCCCTTTACTTGTATACCCTGTCCGTAGCCAAACAACGAGCATACAATAATCAGAAGAACCAAAATTGTTTTTTTCATAAATTTAAATTGAATTTTGAATTGTTAATGAAAAAATTACCTCTCATTTTAGTTAAAAATTTTAAGAATAATTAATGATAATTGACGATAAGTTAACGATGATTTAAATTTTATGTCACAAAATAAGATATAAGTTTTATAATAAACTATGACTTTTGATACAACAATAATACATCATCAGGATATTTAAAATACATCAAAAATACATCAAAAAAATACTAATATTCAATAATTCAATGCACTAAAGACTATAGATCAATGAATATAATACACTTTTTCAAAAAAAATAATACTACAAATGCAATTTGGGAATCACATATCAATAATCATGCTTGTAAGGTTGGTATCCCTATCAATATTTAACTTTTTCCTCACACGGTATCTGCAGATTTCTACACCTCTGATCGAGATATTCATAAGAGGTGCTATCTCCTTTGTCGAGATATTTAACCGTAAAAAGGCACAAAGTCTGAGTTCTTTAGGAGTTAGTGTTGGGAACCGGGTTTTTAACCGGTTCAAAAAATCTTCGTGTACTTCATCAAAAGCGGTTTCAAATACTTCCCACTGTTTATCATGATCCACATCTTTACTGATTTTATTAATCATCGATGAGATTTTCATTTTTATCACATCATCAGAGGAGAGGTCTTTAATCTTTTCGAGATCCTCCCTGATTTTGGAAAGAAACTTATTTTTGTGGATCAGATCCATAGTCTGATTGGCCAGCTCCTTATCCCTGTGAATCATTTCATTTTTAAGCTTTTCATTTTTAAGCTTTATAATTTTTTTCTCAGCCAGGGCGGCCTGTTGAATATAATCACTCTCTTTTTGACGGTAAGCACGTAAATGTTTTAAACGTTCTTTTCGTTTGGATAATTCTATTCGCTTAATAATCAGCCATATAATCAATATTGAAATACTAATAACCAACAGGATATAAACAGAAATTGCCATAGTTGATCGATACCACGGTGGACTTACTGTAAATAACACCTCATCGCTTCGGCTTTCAACCCCAAGTGAGTTTCGGGCTTTAACACTAAACCCATAGTTTCCTTCGGGAAGAAGAGCAAATTCAACAGATGCCGAACTTCCCCAACCTGACCATTCATTATTCAAACCCGACAATTTAAAGCTATATTCGACACTTCCTGCGTTGTCGTAAATTGGGGAAGCATAATAAAACTTAAAGGCGTTTTTCGCGAATTTAAAAGTAAATTTTGGAACTTTCAGCCCTTTTTCAGCACGAAAAGAATTACCATAATAAAAGGTACTATCTATATTAATGGCAACCGCCCTTGTAATAAAAGCAGAAAATTCCGGATTATAGCTAAAATGTGCTGATGGAGAATAATGTGCAAAACCATCTTCGGTACCAAAGAAAAGGTGGTCTTTCGAATAGGGATATATGGATTCAAACCCGCTGATAAATTTCCCGTTGAGCAAAACAAAGGGTGCGCTTATATGCTTATAGGTCCCGTCTTCCTGGAGTCGGAAGATACCAGCTCTGTTCATCGAATTATACCACGCAATATACCAGATATTTCCACTTTGATCCTCATTGAGATATGTAAAGTCATAGATTGGGCTTAACAACTGATTTAAGTTCACAGACTTCTCAAAGCGGTCATTCGCCGGATTGTACTCATATAATCCGTTATTGGTTGTAAATATGATTTTTCCCTTTATCCTAAAAACGTTCAGGTTATAATTTGTAGGCAGACCGTATTTTACGGTATAATAACGCGATGATTTAACACTGCTCAGCGACTGGCCAAAGCTAACCTTGTATATCCCTTTAAATCCGTGGCTCATCCACAGATTTCCATCATTATCTTCCTCAAAGATTCTGAACGATTCGCTAAATCCGTTAATCCGGTCAACGAATTTCCAGACTCCATTTTCCTTCTTAAAATATATCAAACCACTATATGTCCCTCCAATCATGTATTCAGGGAACCGTTTTAAGATATGATATTTCCAGCCACCGGGAATATTGCATATTTGACTTGCGGTTTCACCCTCAATAACAAAGGTGCCCTTATTGTGGCCACAAATTAAGATTCCATTAAAAACACCAAGATACCAGACCTGTCCTGTGGTGCCAGGGATCAAGCGAAAATCACCATCCTGATCCAACATATCCCAGTTCTTCACGAAAAGACCCTGATTTGTTCCCAGATAGACCTTGCCCTTATGGATAATGGAAGTATAACCTGCACCTATTCCTTCCGATTGTTTCAAAAAGGAAATTGGTGAATTAATATTGATAAAATCAATACCATTATCAAGACCCAGCCAGAGATCCCCTGATCTGTCGGCAAATACTTTTAGTACTGTGCTGTTCTGTAAGCCTTTCTTTCTGTCAATACTCTGAACAATTTCACCCTGAGGATCACAAATTATGACTCCATTCTGAATCGTTCCAAATACAAAATTATGGTTCTGTATGAGTGTAGCGCAGAAAATCTGGGACTTTTTCAAATACTCATTAACTGTTGATTTCCAATTATGTAATTGTTTGCCATCCCAGATAAAAAGCCCTTTATTCAATGTGCAGATAAGTACCCCTTCACCGTCGGGGAATGGCAGAACAGAACTTATTTCTTCACCTTTAAGGCTTGAACATCCTTGCAATTCGACAAGTTTATCACCTGTAAATTCAAATAATCCTTTCTCGATATCATTAAAATATAACTTTTCCCTGACTTTATATGAATTCTGGAATCTTACCGGAGCACTTAGGACAGTTAATGAGCTATCGTTATTAAAAATAAAGGCATTAAAATAGGATTGGAAAACAATTTTACCATCGAATGAGTGAATATTCCAAATATCATCAAAATTCTGAAACTCAGCCGGTATGTATTTTTTGAGCGATTTGTATTCCAGTTTCCCATTTATTCCGTATTCCATTTTGCCCAGTTCATTATAGGCACCAACAAAAATATCCCCATTTTCACTGACATAGACCGATCGTGTGAGAGAGGAATTCGGCATCTTTGTGAGGTGCCAGGCCACACCATCAAACTCCAATAACCCTTCATTATTGGCAAAGTACATAAAGCCTTTCTGGTCCTGGGCAATTCCCCATGACTGCGTACCTGCCTTGTATTCCCTTTTGGGGTAATTTCGTATATACGGAACACCAATATTTTTGATCTGGGACTTTCCTGGAGTCAAAAATATTACCAAAAGCAGAATGACAATCAGGACTCTTTTTGCCATAATGAATAATTAGATTTTCGTTGAGATGAATGTTTAGCTACCGGTTGTGCACAAATATAATCATTCAGGTAGTATATAAAAAGTGATTCTGCTGTTTGTCAACTATTCGCAACTGAGAGATGTATTCTAAATAGAACAGGAGGTTGTCTCCAAAGGTTTTTAACCGCAGAGAGCCGCTGAGAAGTTGCAGAGGTGCGCAAGGTAAACAATTTACATTTTAAATCTTTGCGCTTCTTTGTGATTTTCTTTGCTCTCTCCTATATAACTCTTTTTAATTGCTTGATATTGCTTGAAAAAGTTCTGCCTCATAATTTTAAATGAAAATATCTGACTTTTAACGTTCAAAG
>CAINLJ010000205.1 GCA_903850335.1 uncultured Bacteroidia bacterium
GTTCAATGAAATCTTTTATGATAAAATCAATATGGTTTATCCTTTTTGCTCTCTTTATCCTTTTCGCGCCTTTAATCTCCGGTGCTAATGATACGATCCATGCAAAACTCACAATAGACTTTAATTCCGGAGTGCAACCCTACGACCGGATGATTTTCGGCCAGTTTATTGAACATTTCCACCGGCAGATTTATGGTGGAATTTTTGATCCGGGCTCAAAGCTCTCAGATGAACAAGGGTTCCGAAAGGATGTTATTGCAGCCTGACGTGAAATGAAGGTCCCTGTAGTGCGATGGCCCGGAGGATGTTTTGTCTCCTCTTATCATTGGCTAAATGGAACCGGGAAAGAGCGCATACCTGAATATGACAAGGCCTGGCAGGTGGAGGAACCTAATACGTTTGGAACTGATGAGTTTGTCGCCTGGTGCAGAAAGATCGGTGCTGAACCCTATATCTGTACCAATGCCGGAACCGGAACAGCGAAAGAGATGAGTGACTGGGTTGAATATTGCAATCTTAATGTTGGGAAATTTGGTCGCATGCGCCAGGCAAACGGAAACAAAGATCCGTTTAATGTAAACTATTGGAGCATTGGAAACGAAAATTGGGGAGGTCATGAGATCGGTGCAAAATCGATTTCAGAATGGGGTCCGCTGGTGCGTGAATCTACCAAGATGATGCGGCGCGTTTCTCCCGATATAAAGCTATTTGCAGCTGCTCTCTCTAGCCGGGATTGGACGCTTCCATTGTTAAAAGATGCCGGCGATCTGCTCGATTATGTCTCTATCCACAATTACTGGGATGGTGATCATGACCATTTTAATCCGGAATCGTATCTCGGTTGTATGATGAAAACTACTTTGCCCGAGAATGACATTAAAAACACCATAGCAATATTGGATGAGAGTGGTTATCGCGGCCGGATAAAAATTGCATTCGACGAGTGGAACCTGCGAGGTTGGCTTCATCCGGGTTTGTTCAATCCGCGACAAAAAATGGATATTGCAGCGCGTGACAAAAATGATGCTAATTCTACCTATACGATGGCTGATGCACTCTTCACGGCCTGTTTTTTGAACACCTGTCTGCGAAATGCAAAGGATGTTAAAATGGCCTGCTTCTCTCCGGTTGTTAATGCAAGTGGTGCCTTGTTTGTTCATCCGGAGGAGATTGTTAAACGAACCACATTTTATGTGTTTAGTTTGTATGCGAATAAACTGCAGCCTAATGTCGTCCCCTCAGAGGTAAATTCAGATTCTTTAACCTTTGAAAACAGATCGGTTCCGGCTGTTGATGCTATAGTAACCTCCAACAAGGAGAAGAAGCGGCTTACCTTGGTTTTGGTCAATAAAGATCCTCAACGAGCTGCTGATTGTGATCTTGGCTTCGAGACTTCCGGCAATACTGTTGGTGCAATAAATCTATCAGGTGATTCGCCGGATGCTTATAATGATGTTGATGTTTTGGATAGGGTAAATCCACAAAACAAGCAGTTGGAGGTGAACAGAGGGCATGTCCTGATTCCTCCCCATTCGTTGGTATTTCTGACATTTCCGTTAAGATAATATAACTAATTAAATTTTAATATAATATCTTAGATCAAAACAATTCTTAGCCATTTTCCTGATTGACAATTTCAGACAAGTCAACTCATTTGCCGGCTAATTTTTTTATATTTGAACCCGAAATGGTTCCAACCAAACTTAACTTGCTCATATTAGCTCTTCAGAAAGGTGAGAAATCAGCTTTTGAAGAGATTTATTCCGATTTTTTCGGTGTAATATACCATCTATCATTACAGTATCTAAAAAATGAGCCTATTTCGGAAGAGATTGTGCAGGATAGTTTTATGAAGCTTTGGGAGATCAGGGAGACGTTGAATGAACAGTTTAATATCCGAAATTTCCTATATACTATTACCAAAAATAACTGTCTTAATTACTTACGGAATCAGAAAATTATTCTGAGACATCAGGAAAATCTCAAATACCTTGAGATGCAGTTTAATTTTGAGGCGTTGGATAAGCTGGGCAGTTATATCGAATTTGAAGAGTTGCGCAGCAAGATGGATCAGGCCATCGCTGCTCTACCGGATGATCTCCGGGAGACTTTTCTGCTAAGTCGGTTCGA
>CAINLJ010000206.1 GCA_903850335.1 uncultured Bacteroidia bacterium
ATTATTTACCCCTCGTTACCGCTAGCGCTCAAACAAGGGGTAGCGCAAGTCGTCTAAGACGAACATTTATTTACCCCTCGTTACCGCTGGCGCTCAAACGAGGGGCAGCGCAAGTCGTCTGAGACGATCTATTATTTTCCCCTCGTTACCGCCAGCACTCAAACAAGCGGTAGGGTTACAATTATACTTCAAAAACCTGATTTCGGAATAACATACTGAAGACATTCGGCCACAGCCTGTTCTACTGTCAGACCTTCGGTATTTAAAAAACCATACGAATCTGCAGGCTCTTCAAAAGGAGAACCTATGCCCGTAAAATCTGTGATTCTCCCCGCCTGCGCCTGTTTGTACTGACCCTTCGAATCACGCCTTTTACATTCCTCAAGAGATGTCTTGATGTACACCATCTTAACCTTAACATTCATTAGAGTATTCCGAACCAAATTTCTAAGATCATTCGTTGGAGTAACAAATGAACACAAAACAATAAATCCCTTATTCGCAAGTATTCCGGCTATCTCTGCCGATCGTCTGATATTCTCAGTCCTGCCTTGGGGAGAGAAATTCAAATCACGGTTAACAGTGCCCCGCAACTCATCACCATCGAGTGTAATCACAGGAAAATCCTGATCCCTTAGAACTTCCGCCAGACGACCCGCAATAGTGGTCTTTCCGGCACATGGTCGTCCGAAAAACCATACAACCTGCCCTTGTAAAACGCTGTGTTCAATATCTTCCATCCTTAGGCTGCTAAATTTTTCGACTCTTAATCCCCGTAATTAACTGATCCTGCGGCTGACGAAGTATCAATCCCTCTGGATCAGCATTCAGATTTGCCTGTGTCTTTAATACTTCATTCTCCATGTTAAATCTGACAATATCCTCTTCCTTAATACAAAATTCATCTGGCAGTTCCGGAAATTGCCTTTCATAACCAAGTCTCACCAGGACATCACCTGCTACAGATTCGAAAATTAGAATTTCCTCCGAAGTTAATTCCGTGAGAAATTTCCTTGAGTTCTTATTAAATATGGGTCTTGCAACATTTTCCCACATCTTACCCGCGGTTGAAGTGTTTTTAGACTCTTCGGACTTATAGAAATTAAAAATCTCCGGATCATAAGTTACCTGGAGGAATTTACTCAGCCTGATCATTTCCATTTCCGGATTATTAATGAGTGATTCATAGCTAATCTGGAAAAAACGATCCTGCGGAATGCTCTCCTTCAGACTGAGGCATTCAATCTGATCATCAACCCATTGTTTCGCAATGTTGTAAACATGCTTCTCCCCTACTATGGCCTTCTTAAACGAGCAGGCTACATCCCGCCCGTCACGGACTAAATAAATATACAGAGGATTTAAGCCTTGCTCTTCAAACTGACCGGCATATTTAACATTAGCCATACTCTTGCAAATCCATTTGGTCGCATGGGAAGTTCGGGCCATCTCATCATATATTTCTCTGAAAATCTGTATTATATTATTTGATTTGCAACGGCTAATAATTTTATCCCGGTCGAGAACAATTCCCGTCCACGGAACAGGATTTTTCTCCACAAGCAAACAAACATCATTTGTAAGTGATCTCATATTCGTCTGTTCCGAAAGATCTCCATAGACATTCAGCAACGGATAAAACCGTTGAAGAATATGAGGTGGATGAGGAGCAGTAATTGAAGGGTACTGATTCAGCAACAGTCGGAGGAGGTTTGACCCCGAACGCTGTGTGCCAATCATTTGTATGGGTTGTATTGAATTCATTTAAAAAAGATGATACCTGCAATACCTGCCAGTGGGATAAGATAAACCACGTTGAGCTTAAATTTTAAAAGCACACCAAATATGATTAAGAAAATCGCCAGTGAAGGCCAGGCATAAACGGCTCCCTTACCAATTGAAAAAGTTGCTGAGATGATCATCCCTGTAATTGCAGGGCGCATCCCCTTAAAAATAGAATTAACTGTACTGGAATTCCTTATTCGATTCAGTAATCCGGAAAAAACAATAATGATGAGCCCGGGAGGAAAGAAGATGCCTATTGTCGCCACTAAGGCTCCCCAAAATCCAGCCATCTTAAATCCGATAAAGGTGGCACTGATTAAAATCGGACCCGGTGTGATCTGTCCCATGGCAATTGCATCCGTAAACTCTTTGTTCGAAAGCCAGTGCAAACTATCAACAATAACTTGCTGCATTGCAGGAATCATCACATAACCTCCGCCAAAAAGCGTTACACTCAGCCCTGAAAAGGTCAGGAATATTGATTGTAGAAGCTTGATCCTTTCAGAATTTCCGGGAAACAGGAAATAAAAAATGAGTCCTGTTCCTAAAAGTACTATCAGCGCAGAAAAACAAATAATGACTATTTTTCTGTAATTAACAGTCAATTCCATTCGCTCATCTGTTTCCGCAACCTTACCCGGAACTTTGTAAAGTAAATAACCAAAAAAACCGCTGACAAGGATGATGAGCAATGTAATGTAGAAGGCATGAAAAAAGATTAGTGCGGATGCAGCTAAGACACAAATAATCATTTGCTTGTAATCTTTGACCTGTTTTTGAACCATTGTTACGGCAACACTCAGCACAACTGCTGTAATCGCCGGGACTATACCCATAAAAAACCTGTTAAATACCGGTAGTTCACCATATTCGGCATAACCGACTGATAAGAGCAAAACCATTAAAAATGAAGGCAGAAGAACACCTGTCATGCTAACCAGGGCACCTGTAATTCCTCTTAATTGGTAACCAACATAGGTCACGACATTAAACGCAAGCGGACCAGGTAATACCGATGCAAGTGAAATGCCGTCCAGTATCATCTCCTCTTTGATAACCTTATCCTTTTCAACCAATTGTTTCTGGATCACTGCAATCAGGGCCATAAATCCTCCCCAGGCAATGGAACCTACCTTTAAAAAAGTAACAAACAGGTAGAAAAGGGATATGTTCTGGTTACCAGGATTTGAAAAAACAGGAATAAGGTTTTTATGACCAGACATCATTGGGCTCTTAAGGTTTAAAAACACATATTAAGCTTGGCAGAATCATCAGACAATTTTTAATCCTTAAAATTGATTAATGACATCTCAGACCTTTTTGAGGATTAGTTGCCTGAATTTATGTGTATTCCATTTATCCATCAGCTCTTTAAATGAAGGATAATCTGCCGGTAAAATTTCCGGTTTAAGAAGTTCAACTCCTCTTGTTACTTCAATTAAATTCCCTGACTGATTCAATAAAATAATAACATGTCCGATACCGGGCTTGTCAAAATCAATCTTTACAGGATTGACAAGTTCATAGCCTGAAGGTACTTTGTACGAATAATGGTACTGTTCATTAATTTGTGATCCTAAATTAAGCTGGCCAATACGTCTGAAAGGAAGTACAGAAAGATGCAGGGAAGCTAATCCGGTCTTGCATTCCTTCAATTCCGCAAACCTGAAATCGCCACGTTTAACAAGTGAATCGTTACTCGCTTTAAATACTATTTCAGACTGCTCTGACTTTAGACTAACAAGCTTACCCTTAGCTCCGGATAAGAAACCGGAACAATTTTCCGGATTTCTCAACAGATCAAAACAGGGATTTGAAGAGTTTGAAAATTTTCCGGTCACATCCCCGCTTATTTGACCTGCATCAGAAATTATTAACTTTCCTTCAAATGTAATTTGTCCGCTTCGCACAACCGGATTAAACTCTTTTGATGGTGATTCCAAAGGGATTATTTTGCCTCCCGGATAATGCAAATCATAATTCCCGGAATTTAAGGTGCTGGCAGAAAGCAAAAATACTGAGCCATCTGTATTTGTATTTTTCACAAGTGGCTCACTCATAAGCATAAACGGAGAACCTTCCGAGGCACAACAATCCGGGATGTTTAGACATATTTCTGACTTCATCCCCACGGATTTTAAGAGAGCATCCAGAAGTCTTGTCTTCTCAAAAGATGTGCCTGAATTACTCTGCCATACTTCACCGGGCGTTCGCGACTGAAAGGCGACAAGTGAACCAGGAATATTCAGTGTTTTAAGCTCATTCACAACAATATCCTGAATCTTTAATACCTTCTCCTCAACAGTTTTTTTGTCTGATATTGCCTGTTTTATATACTTCATCATTCCGTCGTCCACTACAGATGGAACACTCATATTTCTGGCAAACCAATCCAAAACTGACTGTCTGCCAGGCTGTGTCGAAAAAAGAAGTGTGGGCACATCCTGACAAACAGATGCACTACGATACTCTCGTACCCGTTGAGGTACATCGGAGAAATTCCACGAATAAGAATCAAAGCCCTGTTCATGCTCAAGTTTAGGTTCCGATTTTACATTAATAAGCATATAATTAAGTGCTTTTCCGGAAGGAACTTTGATTACAATACTCAGGTTTTCGGCCGGACAATCTGTCTGCAATTCTTCAATCCCCATAAGAAAAGGGAGTTTCCCGGGGCCCGTCGTAAGTTTATACGAACAGTTCACTACTGCATTACGTTCGATCCCTGTATGCGAAACAACCATTTCGCGAAGCCGGCTGTATGCCTTTGAATCCTTGCAGAATGCTGGTAACAGGTCGTTGTAACCGTTATCCGGAGTTTTAATTATTTTATTCTGTGGATTTAAAGTGTTAGCCTCCAGGATCTCAAGCTTTTGATAATCCGGATTATAATCGATCCGGGTTTCGCCATAAAGGCTTTGAAACGCGTGGTACGTAAGTAGTTTCTGTTTTTTTATAACTGTACTAACGATACTTCCATCTGAATTCAGTGTAAAAGTTTTGGTCAGATTCAAATACACAGCATCGGCATCAGGGTACGTCTTCTCCTTTGACGGATTACAGGCAAGGATCACTAAAAGAACTATTCCCAGGGTAAAGTATATCTTTTTCATAGGTTGTCTATTTCAAAGTTAAGATAAACGGATTTTGAGAAATTTCCTTTTGCATCTTTGCCGCTTTTCGATACGAAGGCCAATCCTCCGGTGCATAAATGCGCTTATTAAATTCTGCCTTTTCAGACAGTGACAGCTGATTTCCCACAATCGTAAAAGAAGACTCAAAAGATGCTCCTGACCCTGCTACTTTCTCCGCAGATGGATTCCAGGAAATCTGAAACGATCCGGGTAGAGTCGTTTTATCGCTAATTTCAACACTCCTTGAGCACGCATCTCTAAACGAATAGCTTCTGGATTCAGGTTTAAGGTCAGCCATGAGGTGCCGCATTGCTCCGGAGAATATTCCGGAAGCAGCAATCGGGGTAAATATAATCTGCCGATCAGTAACCGTGGCGTAATCAGGGATCTCATAACTTAAGCTAAGGTTTATTGGACCTGACATGTATTTATAGGGATCGTCGCCATAAGAACTTTTTGTGATCTTCGCCTGGGGACAAATCTTTAACAACTCATTTTCAAGATTGCTTTTCCAGTTGGCTTTAAATGATCCGGTAAACATACGTCGAAGGCTGGCATCAGACTGGCCCTCTGCGGTTACGGATATTTCTCCTTTCAGAGTTCCTGATTTATCCAGTGCGGAAACGGCATTTATTTTTACGTAATGATTTTTTGGTGAGGAAATGGGCGACTCAAGCAGATCCGAACCCTCCGGAATACCTGGCAGATAGTTTTGCTGCTGTTCGGCACTTGACCATAATTCTCGTACAAAAGGAACCCAGGTTGGATCCAGAAGATGAAGTTTGCCATCCGATAGCTTAACAACAGTAACCGAATGATTAAACTGGTCAGCGACAACTCTGTCAATTCGGGAACCTGCCATTGTCATCGAAGGATAAGCCTCAAATCCTGCAGAACGGAGCATTGTTACTAACATCCCTGCCTTATCTTTACACACCCCGCAACGATCAAGAAAATCCATCTTGCCTTGATGCAAGGTAAACCCTTCACCTTTACCCATCGAAAGACCAAGATATCTAAGCTCATCCGCTACCCAATGGGTCAGCCGGCTAACTGAATCAAGCTCAGATACAGCACCTTTGAGGATCTCCCTGACTTTATCATCAATCTCAGGTGTTGATTTGAAGCTTCCATAATCTTCGTTAACCTTATAAAACCATCTCGATTTGGCCTGCCAGTCAGGTGATGTGGAAATAAGCAATTTAGGTGCCACATCCGACAATGCAACCATACCTGTCTCGGCGACAAAGGGTTTGATATCTGAAGCAGAGAATGTATAAACGGTATTTTCCTTGCCATTAAGTTTTTTAAACGATAGCTTGCCATTATAAACCTGATAATTGACAGTCTTGGAATTTGGGATTGTCACCTGATAAACCTTAGACAATATGGGTACGTCAGACCAAAACGGAACAATATCATAGAAATTGCCCCTCATTGGAGGAACATATTTCTCATCCTCATTCTGCTGATCCAGTAAGGCGTAAGTAAATCCTTTCTTAAAAACAATGACTTCAAAAGCATCTCCGGCTTCGAGCCTGCCAAGTTCTGTCATTTTATGACGGGCACCCCACAATATTGTCCCTGCAGGTGCCGGATAATCAATCTCATCCTTAAGATTTAGTTCACGTTCACCACCATTTTTATAAAATATGACGACCTTCTGAATCTCTGCCATAGCGGACAAAGGGTCATAATCGTATTTGAAAACATTAAAATGTTTCGCTCCTGCAGGAGTAAGAATTTTTATGAGCCGGTGTTCCAGATAATAGCTTAAACCACTCTCCTGCATCTTCACTTTTGTACTGTCAAAAAGTGTAATATAATCACAATTTGAATATTGTTTTGCAGGACCTAAGGCTGAAACAAGGTTGCGAAGTGGATTTGAATGGGATACTTGGATCATTCCAACCCCGAAAATCAGAATTAACAGGTATTTTTTCATGGTAAAGATTTTAGATAGGCCAAAATAACTATTTAATTATTAAAAGATATCCCTTTCCACCCGGAATTGTAATTTTATTATTCAGATCAATTTCAGTTTGAGGCTGAAACTTATCAATTGCAGGGCCTGTGGCAATTTTTGATCTTAATTTAAAGGGTAACTTATCAGGATCTATATTGATTTTGACAGTGGCATCTGTGGGTGACCAGTTAGCTACAGCAATCAATACCTCATCATTTTTGATATAAACAGAGGCCTTTACATTTTCGTTATTGCACGAAACCGGTGAAGATTTATCCCAGAAACCAATCATTTCGGCTTGTTGAATACCAAACTGATCCCAAAAACGCCATATTGGAGCCGGATCCCCCGACCAGGGCGCACGCGCAGTCATACCAAACAACATACCTCTCCATGGATTACCGCCTTTCTCAAGCATCTCACCCATCAGGCCAAAGGGAATTCCGGATGTTTCTATAAGCCAGAAATCAGGTGGAAAATCGTAGTTGAAATATTCGCCAAACCACAACCGATCGATATAAGGGAAATGCTCAAGATACAGATTGGCACTATTGGCAAACCCATCCCGAGGATTAAACTGATTGGCTGAGTGGACATCAATAAGCGCTCCGGGATTACTCCGGGTTAGAACTTTACGCACCCTTTTCATTGTCGTACGGTCAAAGGCTATGTCATCGATATATATTCCATCAATGCCGACATTTTTCACAAGCCAGTTCATCCCCTCAACATAATAATTATGCCATCGTGAAATACCTGAAGTAATAATTGCAGCATCCTTCAACCCGGGAACAAACCACGCAGCAATATAATTGGAGTCAAGATGTTCCTGTAACCATGAAAATCCACCTCCTTTGCCGTATGACAATACTTCATCACCAAGGCTACGGAGCATAAAAAGCTCGGGTGCCTTATTGGAAAGCTCCCTCACCGTGTAGTAGATTTTCACCTTCAACCCTTGCACATGAGCAGAGTCAATATAGCTTTTCATATTCTGCGGGCGCAGAAAAGGATAATTTATATAAGGATTTATCGCACTGGCATGATGTATATTTATTGTATTAGCCCCATAATGTGTAATCGTATCCATTGGCTTATAACTATGATAATACCTGTCGTGCCATTGTTTAGCTGTGTTTATGGTTCTGAAAGGGGTAACCAGCAGATTAAAATAGTAATGAAGTTGCTCACCTTTTTTGATAATCCGTTCGCCGGAATATGAAGAAAGCAGAATTGGGCCGGTTCCGTTTGAACCAATATCTATACCGCCATTCTTGTTATTATACCACGAATCTGGCATATACAGAGGTTTCGAGAGATAGAAATTAGTATTCAGAGGGCGTGAATAGTGATTGTCCCTAAAACGAACCTGCAGACCGGCATTGACATCGCCTATCCACGGTCCGTCCTGATTATTTTCCACTTTCCATTTCCATTGAAGCTGATCGGGACGAAATCCGCCCTTTTGCCCTAATCCCATCATATAACGTGAAGCCTCGGGTTTATATGGTATTTCAAGACGTATATCGCTCACTTTGAGATCTTCTTTCGCGGTTAGTATAAGCTTGTAATCGATGTTACCGTCAAATTCCATCTGAGCCTTTCCCCTCAACGTCAATCCGGATGTTTCACTTTCAATTTCCCATGTAACAGCCCCATTTGTCTTTTTAATAAAATGAACCGATGGTTTGTTCCAGGTTAAGACTTTTTTATCCTTTTCAACAATAAAATCCACAGGAGCAGCAAGGATCTCCTTACCTTCAGGAAGAATCTTTGTAACACTCTCCGAGAAATAAGACTTTATACTCTCAGGCAGTCCAAGATTATTAAGAGTTACTTTCCTTCCAAGACACTCAATACTATTTTTTGAAACTACCAATGGGGTATATGGAGCAACTATTTCATCATCATTGGCTAGGGTGGAGTTCAGCCATCTGAGACGTGTCATCTTCTCAGGCTCATTATCACCTGAGTCGATAATTTTCTCTTCACTAATAGTTATCTTAAGGTTGATTTTGGTAGCAGGCATATTTTTGGGGATGATCGTTACAACACCCGTATAAAGTCCGCTTTCAGGATGATCAGGAACCTGAAAACCGATCCACAAAGGTTGTACATTCCCCTTCGGCACAAAACATTTTTTGACAAAAGGCTTTCCTTCCCAGTCTGTTCCACCTAAATTAAAACAAGTAAAAGTTGCCTCATCGATTGAAAATTTTCCGGATTTACCAAGTGAAGAAAATTTTATTTTTACATCCTCAATATTCTGTCTGGCTGCAAATAATCCAAGCTGAAAGGTGAAGTATTCACCCTTTTTGACAGTTGCTGCGAAGTCCTTTCCCGGGCCGTCAGCGATCCATTTAGCCGGCAAATCTTTAGTCATCCGGATAGAATGGGTTCGTTCTTCGGGAAACACAAGATAGGATGACTTTTCGTTTTTATTCAGGACCTTATCCAATTCGCCTTGAGTGGCAATAAGATCCATTGGATAGAATGAATTAAAATCATCAACAGACTGAAATTGCAGGAATGAGGCTCTTGGTATAGAATTCAGGTTCTTACCCGCCAAACCAGCAACTTTTAGCCAGTCTGGAGAAGCAGATGATGAAAAAGCCGGGTATTTGATTTTTGGATAATTGGATTTCCCATCCGGCTTATATTTAAGGTAATACAGGTAGTATTCCCCTGGCACAGTAACCGGTTCGAAGAGGATGTCACCAAATTCACGATTAATATTTACCGGAAATACATTTTGAATAGGTTTGCCGGTGGTCGCATCAATAAGGACGAAACCCTTTTGTCCTGGGTGCAAATCACGTCTTCGCCATTCTACATGACTTAAAACAATCTCCGATTTTTTTTCAACCTTAATCACAGCACGGTGATTTCCAAGCGAATCTGGATTCCATTTACCAGTACCGTAGAATTTTGAGCTGAGAACAGCCTTTTGATCCTGTCCGTGTAAAAAATTAATGATTGCAAATAGAAGGATGCAACCAAACAATGTCTTTTTCATCCTGATTGATTTATGGAATTAATATGGTGATAGTTATGGTTCTTGTGAATGCCAAACAAAATAATTACCGCCTAATCTCTTACGAAATATTTGCTCCAGAATATCTCAGGAACATATTCGGTCCGGTAAGGAACAAACGAAGCATGCAATTCCCAAAGAATCAAACCTTTATCAGTTGTAACCATCACAGTCCCGGTTTTTGCACTTGTTTGCAACAAATTTCCGTTTGGCAAAAGGTAGGCGCTACCCATACGGGATGTGTACTTCGATTTAGGCAGAGGTGCGTTTATTTTAGTTGTCGCAGTCATGGACAAAGTGTCCAGAGTAAAGGAGATGCCACGTGATTCTTTTCGGAAAAGTGAATTATCGAATAGCATTAATTCATTCCGCAGGTTGATATTTACCGAGTGTTGAAATGAGAACCATGATGTGGTATCCATCTTAAAATCGCCGTTCTTCCCAAATTTCCACATTATTTTTCCACTCTTTGCATTAATCTTCCAGACCTGATCTTCTACTGCTACAGAAACCAGATAATTACTATCTCTGTCGAATATCAAGGAATTCATGTGAAACCGGTCATAAGCAAACCTTTTGATGTACGGATCCTTTTTAATATCCCAGACATCCCAGACGTTCCATTTTCGAATTTCCCTTCCGGTCGAATCTATGACAAGTATTCCGTCGCCACCCAGTGTATCAATTCCTGAACCCCCGAATGCGGACATATCAACAATCTTCTTTGGTCTGTAAAGTGTATGAATGTAACCTCTTTTGTCTTTGAGCACATCGTGGTGAATAATTTTAAATTCTCCGGTCTGAACCTTGTCAAGATCAACACGCCAGAGCATTTTACCTGTCAGGTCAATTTCTGCTATTGCTGTTCCTCCTGCAAAGCCAAGGCTTCCGCGTCGCATTGGCACATGAAGTTCATTTAGTATTTCGGCCTGGCTTTTGGGAGTATCATCAATAGCATCGACTTTAGGAGGTCTGAGCATCGCCAGGATTGTCCCCTGCGGTGTGAAAGTGGCTGCACGAACACCAATATCACCGATTTGCCAATACCATCGAATTTGGCCCAATCCATCAACCATCGCGATATAGCCCGGTACACGGCCATAGCAAAGCATTGCCAATCCGTTGCCAAGCGCCTTCGGATCATGGGGATGGTCGTCGCTTACCCAGTTAATCTTAAGCCATGGAGATTGTTTTGGAGTACGAAATGAGAGAACTCTCGAGCGCTGCCCCAAAAACTGATCAATTACAATCTCATATTCATAGGTCGTATCGGTCTGAAGAAGCATCAGATGGGCAGTATGTTCTATAGCTTTTCCTGATTTAGCAGTTCTGAATCTCTCCGGGGACCCTTTCATCCAGTACCGGACAAACAATCCTGAAGGTCTGGAGAGTTCTATTTTTATATCTTCCTCAAAGGCGAGATTATTCGGGGAGGTCAGTGTAACACTTTGAATCTGAATATCCTGATGAAAGTAATTGAAAATAGCTGCTGACAACAGGATAAGTATGAGACTGCCCAGCAGGATCTTTAAATTTTTCTTCATAGATCAATTCCCCGGTTATAAAATTTCAACTTTGATAGCTCGGATTTTAAAAACTGCCGGATACATTGTTTTTGTATCCGACAGTTTCAGGTATTTATAAGAATCTATTTTAAATTATAACTTTTATTCTTAAAAGGTTATGGCAGTCTGTTAATATTTTCAGCAGCCATATTTGTATTTAACTGGGAGTCAACCAAAGGATAAGGAAGCAACTTCATATTTGGCTTTACACTGGCGCTCAACCCTCTGGAGCTGAGGTAGGCATTACACGTAGACTCATATTTGCCAAACCGTATTAAATCAGGTCTGCGCTTGTATTCAAATACAAGCTCAAAACCTCTTTCATCAAGAATCTTCTGAGCCATTTCATCCTTACTGGCCGGGACAGGGAAATCGGATCCTGAGCCATAAACTGGCGCACCAGCCCTGGCTCTGATAGAATTCAGATACGGCAAGGCTGCTGATGGACCTGACAATTCATTTTCGATCTCTGCCTTGTTCAGAATTACATCCTCTATTCTGAAAACTGAGATTGTTCTGGAGTCATAATATGCATCGGATACCATTTCGTAAGAATACTTTTTTGTAGCTACGTTGACAAGCAACTTAGTCGTATCATTAGGTGGAACCGTCTGACCCGCTGCAGGCATCATGTAATAAAATCCGTATGGAGTTGATCCATCCCTTGGGCTATACCCTGCATAATTAAACCAAAAGAATTGTTTACGGGGATCAGCATCATTATACTTTCTCCAAAATTGAAGTGAAACAGCATAATACTGCCATCTGTTAGGAACTGTTGGATTATCTGCCGGCCCAAAATGGTTTGTTATCTCACCACCATTCATTGAAGATTCATGTAATATGCAGAATATAAAACCTTTATCGAATTTATTATTTTCCGACCAAACATTCTTGAAGTCTGAATTCAGCGCATAAACTCCACTGGCTTTAAGTGCAAGTACCTGGTCGATATATGTTTTAGCATTTGTATAATCGTGTGCCCGCAGGTAAACCTGTCCAAGCAGGGTAAGTGCTGCACCCTTAGTAGCCCTGCACAATCCGTCGGCGGCACTCCATGTCTCCGGAAGATTGGCAATTGCAAATTTACAATCCTCAGCAATCACTTTATCAACCTCAGAAACAGGAGATAACGGCATATTAATTGTCTTCGCAGGTGAAAGAACCTCAGTAATTAAAGGAACCGGACCCCATGCATCTGTTAAATCCCTGTATGCCAATGCCCTTAAAAAGCGAGCCTGACCAATGACCTGGTTCTTTTTTGTATCTGCCATCGGTACGGCACCTACCTTAGACAATAACATGTTGGCATTACTGATTGTCTCATACATAAATTGCCAATTGTACCTGATATACCGGTTATTGGCATCATAGGTAAAGTTGCTCATCTTCGTTGGGTCGCCGGCAGCTGTAGAGAACCCCATATCAGTAGTGTAATCAGTGGTCATAACAAGATATCCGTTGTAGTACATCCATCCATCACCAGGATAAGGTGCAATATCAGAATAAACACCAGTAAGTGCCGCGTCAATGGCACTCTCAGACGAATAGGCGTTGGCGGTTGTCAGGTTACTGTAAATCTTCGGGTCGAGTTTTGTACATCCTGCCAGAAGAGTCAGCGCAAGTATTAAATATTTATATTTCATATCGTTTATCTTTAAAGTTAACAATTAATCAGGCTTTTAGAATGTAACGTTTACGCCGATTGAATATGATTTCAGACTAGGATAAGAATTAAAATCCAATCCTGCGCCGGCATTTGCGGTTTGGCCTGATCCTCCGGTTTCATAGCCTTTTGTGTCCACCTCAGGATTCCATCCCGTGTATCCGGTAATTGTAAACAGGTTTTCCGCAACTACGTAGAACCTGCAACTCTTCAGAAATTTTATCTTCTGTGGCAAAGTATAACCAAAGGTCAGATTTTTCAATCTCAGGAAGGAGGCATCTTCAATAAAATGGCTGTTAATATAGCCGCCATATTTCGAATAATAAAACCCGTTCCTTGGGATATCCGTATTCTGGTTGGTAGGTGTCCAACGGTTTAGGGCATCTGTCGTATGAGCCCACTCAAGGTTCATCCGTGTCATGTTCAGCAGATGGTTTCCTTGTGATCCATAGATGAAAATTGAAAGGTCAAAATTCTTGAATGAAAAAGTATTTGTCAATCCATAGATGAATCTCGGAGTAGCCGAGGCGAGAATCGTCCTGTCAGCAGAAGTGATCTTCCCATCCGGTACGCCATTAGGTCCTGAGATGTCCTTGAATTTGGGATCACCGGCAACAGAAACCGGCTGAGGCGCATAGGTTTCACCTTGTTTCAAAACACCATCATATACATAACCATAGAGAGATCCAAGTGGCTGCCCTACCCGAATCACTGCAAAGTCTTCCTCTGAAACATTTCCCATTGGTTTGGACGAACCAATACGGATATCGCCACCACCACCCAGGTCAAGTACTTTATTGCGGTTGACGGCAAAATTCAGACGGGTTTCCCATTTCAGATTTCCAGTCAGATTATTGGATAATAACTCAACTTCAAATCCTTTATTTTGAATTGAACCGACATTACTCTGCCCGCTTGTGAATCCTGAATAAAGCGGCAGTGCCTTATTAATCAGCAAATCAGTAGTTTTTTTATAATAAAAATCAACTGTTGCAGTTAAACGTCCTTTAAGAAAACCCATATCCAAGCCTGTATTGTATTGAGAGGTAGTTTCCCATTTAAGCCCTGGATTTTCCGGTGTTCCTGCACTCATCTGCGTACCTGAAGTATTATTAACCCCGTCATAAGTCAGATTAGTATTTGACATTAAGGCAAATCGTGCATAATCACCAATCTGGTCATTCCCTGTCTTACCATATCCAAGTCTGTACTTTAAATTGGAGAACAAACCAAGATTCTTGATGAACGGTTCTTCAATCATTCTCCATGCCAGAGCTCCTGACGGGAAGGACCCCCAACGGGTATTCGCTCCGAAACGTGAGGAACCGTCCTGTCTCATAGTAATAGTCAGCAAATATTTATCTTTCAAGGAATAATTAGCCCTGCCGAAATAGGAAATCAGTATGTTTTCACCTCTGAATGAAGCCTTATTCGTAAGAGTAGATGCAGCACCCATGTTGTTGTACAGGAACGCATCAGTAGAAAAACCTTTTGCCGCCATAATTTGGTAACCGGCAACAGTTTTTTCGTAGGAATATCCCGCCATGACACTTAAAGAATGAACATCCGCTATTTTCTTTGAATACTGAATGTATGTATCAAAAAGTTGCTTTGTTGATGCACTATTTGTAGTACTTGCATCACCATTATCGATACCTCCCTGATAAGTAGAGCGGGGAAGGTAAGTTCCCTGAAAATTATGAATCATCTCGACTCCGCCTGTCGCCTTTACCAATAACCCTTCCATCGGCCGAATCTCAAGATATGCATTCCCATTTAATTTATCACTTACAAGATCATTTGTCCGCTCCAAAAGATTGGCAAGAGGATTATCACCTCTCCCTCCCGGAGGTCTTCCAAAAGTTCCGTTCGGATTTCTGGGCAAAACAGTGGGATCATAAGTAAGAATACTCAGCAGAATATTCTCATTTAATATATTCCCGGCATATAACTGATAATTTGATTTGCCTCTTTGTCCACTTACAGCAGCACCTGCCTTGATATAATCATTGACCTTTTGATCCACGTTAATCCTTCCTGAGAACCTTGAATAACTTGTGTTTTTCAAAACGCCTTCCTGATTGTAATATCCTAAACTTGTCAGAACCTGAGTTTTCTCAGAACCGCCTTTAAATTGAATGTTATGATCCTGTACATTTCCGATTCTGCTAGTTTCGTCTACCCAATTTGTATTTACATTTGACTGTAACTGCGATTGAGTGTAAACTGCATATTGCTGATTCTGCTGTCCGTCAATTTCCTGGAACAGCGAATTGGCTAATTGCATATACTGTTTACCGTTAAGCATTTTGAAAGGGTTTACAACATTTTGAACCCCTGTATGTCCGGAATAAATTATACTGTTTTCACCCGATTTTCCTCTCTTGGTCGTAATAAGAATAACACCATTTGCTCCACGGGCACCATATATAGCTGTAGCCGAAGCATCTTTAAGAATCTCCATGGATTCAATATCATTTGGATTGATATCCTTCCCACTTGTGGATGGAAAACCATCAACGACATAGAGTGGTTCATTGTTGCTGCTGATTGAGTTTGACCCACGTATCCGGACCGAAATACTTCCACCTGGTGCTGAGGAATTTTGAACTACCAGAACACCGGCAGTTCTACCCTGCAAGGCCTGAGCAGCATTACTGATCGTCCCGCCCAGAGTAAGATCCTTGCTGGCCACCTTAGCAACTGCACCGGTCAGATCGCTCTTCTTCTGGGTACCATAACCAATTGCAACTACTTCGTCCAAACCGAGAATTTCCTCCTGCAGAACAATGTTTAGGTTTGCGGCTCCGGTATACAATGTCTCAACTGTTTTCATCCCAACAAATGAAAATATGAGGGATTTTACATTGGCAGGTACAGTGAAAGTGAAAGTACCGTTGTTGTCAGTGGTCGTCCCTGAAGTAGTCCCTTTTGCAAGGATGGTTACACCAGGAAGTGGGACGCCTTTGCTATCCTTTACAGTTCCTGTAACCTGCCTGTTCTGCTCTGCGGATGTTTCAACCTTAAGGGGGGATGAGGAATCCTTCAACTCGTCTGCTAGAATAACAATCTGACGGTCATAAATTTTATAGGTGTTATTTGTCCCTTCAAAGACCTGTCTCAGAATTGATTCTACAGTTTTGTCATTGACATCAACATCGACTTTCCGATTTACATCCAATTGTTTTTCATTGTACAACAGGATAAATCCACTGTTTGATTCAATGTCGTGGAATACTTCTTTTACTGTTGCGCCACTTAGCTTAAGACTAAATTTGGTCTGCTGCGAATAGGAGCTGGCAGTGGCCGTTACCATGGATACCAGAATAAAAAAGGTTAGCAATTTCATACGTAACAAGATTTTTGAAATACCTCCCGAAGGGAAGGATTTCCTTTTGCACTTTTTTTTCATACCTTTGATAAGTTTTAATTTAACACTATTAAAATCAATCACTAAGATCGGCAGGTTGGCAGACCTGCCGGCCTTTTTACTATTTTCTCATTTGCAATTCACTGATCTTTTTATTGATATAAATTTTGTTGCCTGATACCCTGTATTGAATACTTGCAACATCTGCCAGAACTGTCATTACCTGATCAACTGATTCCTTAAGATCAAGCTTTCCGGTGATAAGATCAGATTTTGAAAATTCTGCATCACAAACAAACTGAACGTTATAATATCGCTGTAACTTGTTTATAACTCCCTCCAGACTCTGTTGTGAGAACTTAAACCAGCCTTCAGTCCAGGCTATCGAAAACTCAACATCAGGTTCATTTATAACAGTAATTGAACGGTCTTTGTGATCATAACTTGCCTTCTGATTGGGAGAAAGAATTTTTTCGCTGCGTAATAATCCTAAAACTGATCTTTCGCTGACAGATACCCTTCCTTCAAGAAGCACGGTTTCAGTCAACCTGTCAGTTTCATAAGCCGATATATTAAACCTTGTTCCAAGGACTTTTACAGACAGTTCGTTCGTGTTAACAAGGAATGGAATTTTTTGATTATGAGCAACTTCAAAATATGCTTCACCATCGAGAAAGACCTCCCTTTTTTTACCCGTGAATTTGGTGGGAAATGCCATTCTACTGCCGGCATTGAGCCATACTTTGGTACCATCACCTAATATTAATTGCGATTTTTTGCCAAACGGAATCACAACCTCGTTCATTTTTGATTCGTCCGCCAAGGCAGCCTGACTTAAATCAATAACTTTTTCGTTATCGATGACAATCTTTTGATCGGCGTTCATGGCAATTTTCGAGTCCTTATTCTCCAGATCAATAGTGGTTCCATTTGACAACAAGAGACGCGACTGACCAGATGCAGCAGGATCTTTAGGTGAAGTATAAACATAGGACTTTTGATTCTGATAGAAAATCCAGATACCCACAGAACCTAAACTCATAACAAGCAAAAAAACAGCAGCATAGCGAACCAGGATATAAAGCCCTCTCCTTTTGGACCGTATCTTGTTTTGATCGTCATACTTGTCGATATTTTTCCAGATTCTCAAAAGTTCAGTCTCACTGAGATTCACACTGCGTTCATCTAAAAGCTCAAGGATCTTTTTAACCTTAGTTACTTTCGATCTGAATTCAGGGTGTGTCTGAATAAATTCCTCCCACTCTTTCTGATCCTGCCCACGAATCATCCAGGCAACAAAATTGCTGTCTTGAAGTAGTTCCTCCGGGGTAAGACTTAAATACTTAGTTTTCAAAATCAGTATTGCTTGTAAAGTGTATAATTTAAGAAAGGGAAACATCCCCATCTTGTGGACTCAAAAAACAGAATATTTTTAAAAAATGTTAAAAAATATTCTGTGGGTATAACCGGTCTGATTATTGGAATGAGGAGTTCCGTGGCAAATACATGAGGAAAAACGTAAAATTCGCCTCGGATAAGTTTGTCCGAAGAGACTTTAAAGCACGGAAGACCATTTTTCTGGCTGAGTCATATTTAATCGACATAATCTCGCAAATCTGATCATACTCAAAATCACAGGTGAATCGGTAATAAAGAATTTCCCGTTGCTTTGGACTTAATTCTGAAAGTCCTTTCCTAACATTTTTCTCATTTTGAGTGAGCTCCTCCCTCAGGATCAAATCTTCCTCAATCGAATACACGACATGAAGCTGATGATTCTCAAGTTCCATGTCAGAAACAGTAACCCTCTTCGATCCATTTAATGTAAGCAGAAGACGCCGGCGTATTGCCTTAACCAGATAAAAATAGATGTGATCCGTCTGCCCAAGCGATGTTCGCATTCTGATCAGATCAAAAAAAAGGTCCTGAATGGTATCTTTTATTAATTCCTCGTCTGAAGTAAACTTTTTTCCATACAAATATAACAGATTGGCATACTGATAATAAATATGTGAAAGAGCATATTTCTCACCCTTCTTAAAATCCTCCCAAAGTTTAGTATCATTAGTCGAATGATCCATCTGTTTTTAAATATCACTCTCAAAAGTAATATTTTTAGCAGATTTGCAAAGTGAAATTTATGTAAGTTATAACTTTAACCCTCCTTTTTTGATCACTCATCCACAGAATATTTCAATTCAAAAACCGGCCTGCTCCCAATATTTTCAGGTGCTTCTCTATTTGGAACAATAACCTTAATTCGCGAGGTGCTATCTGTAGTATGCAAGGCCCGCTCTATTTCGCGGATCCGTATTTTACTGAAACTGCTCTGTATCGAATCCAATTTATGACTTCCTATCAATTGTACACATCCGTAAACAAGAGTCGCCGTATCTGTTTTTAACCTTTGATTGATAAAAGTCAGAAACCGGCTTTTCTCCTTTTTTGAATCGGAACCTGTAGCCTGGCTGAAAAGCTTACCAGCTTCATTAACTGCAATTTCCTTCTTTTCCAGCTCAGTGTCATTGTATGAAGCAAGTTCAATTTTCATATCCGGCTTCTTCTTTTCCAATTCAGTAAATAATCTTATCCTCCGTAAATGACTACTAACAAGGGTCGTATCACAATAGTTAAATTCAATTCCCTTTACCTCCGTCGGGTCCACACCCATCAGATGGGAAAGCGCAAGAAAGGGTGAGGCAACAATTTTAACAACAACATTTTTTAGAGTTTGCCAGACAAGGCGACTAATATTTGTTTTAGGATCTTTCAAATCACCGGTTAAAGGTATATCCAGAGTAATATCTCCATGAATATCCGTGAGAAGATAAATGGCAAGCTTAAGCGGGATATTCATAAGTCCTCCGCTTTTCTTGCCGAGCTTTACATTTCGGATAATAAGTTTATTCTCACTATTCAGCTGTTTTGCAGTGATGCTTGTCTTACTCTGATAATACATATTGCCCAGGATAATAGGGAAACCAACATAGTATTTGGAATAAATATTAAGGTCAGTGAGCATGAAATTTGTAAGCACTGAATTTATTTTTAGTTCAAATGGATTAGAAGGATCAATTCCAAGCTCCATCTTAAGTTTTCCATGATTATTAAGCCGGGCCGACGCGTATGTATTAATCCATTTTGAAGTGGAGGATATTGAATCGAGTTTTAGAGACAGTTGATCGACATGATAATTAAAAGGCTCAACGTGTGTATTATCGCGAAAATCAACGATTCCCTTGTTAATTTCAAAGTTTCTGATTTTATAAGAATAGCTGAACGGCTCATCTGACGTCCCTCCTGGAACCATCAATTTCAGTATATTATTTGTTGAATCTTTCATTTCAAAAAACAGAAAAGGTTCTGTCAATGAAATTGTGTCGAAATTAAAGGCAAATTTCATCGGTAATGTCTGGTTCATAACGACATGTCCATTTTTAAGACCCAGAACCTTAATTCCGGAAGGATCGATTGCAGAAAAATCAATAAGATTTCCATTACCGCTTATCAAAAGTGAGTCAGGTTTACCAATATTGCCACTGATATGAAATTCACCTTCGGCCAAGCCCTCTATGCTTTTCAACCTGAAATAATCTTTAGTGTAGGGTATGAATGGGGCAATATCAAGTTGCTTAACGGTGAAATCGGCTCCGAATAATCCCAACTTCTGGTTATAATCTGCTTTTGCCTGAAAAAAACCTCCGTTCTCAAAATGAAATTTAAGTCCAACCTGACTTATCTCTTCCTGATTATAACTGATATAAGGGATTGCAAATCCAAGGTCTTTCATTACACTTGTATAATTGGCAGCTGCATCGTTAAATGAGATTTTCCCGCTGTCAAGAGTGATATTCCTGAAAATATATTTGAGTGGAGCCGGGTTTTTCTCTTCCTTTTGAGTCTTAGGTTTAGATTTTATAAATGTTATGATATCGCTGAAATTAAAAACTGTATCCTTTCGGACAATGTTTACTTCAGGTTTCACTAACCTGATTTGCTCAATATTTAATTCAGAGGAGATAAGACGAAATGGTTTGAATTTTATACGCAAAGTGTCAAAGGTCACGAAAGGCCGCTGCTCATCAGTCTCAAACATTTTAAAACCGATCACATTTAAAGTCGTTGTAAGATAGTTGAACCGGATCTCATTTAGCGCTATTTTACGACCAGTAAACTCTTTGCCATGTTCATTTACGTATTTGGTCGCAAAATACGGCATCACGGACAAAACAATAGCGATAATGACAATTAACGCAGGCAAAATAATTAATCCAACGACTTTTAATACTTTTTTCATTTTATAATAAAGTTAAAACTCAACTCATGAAACAATAAACCTTAGAGTATGTTTTAAAGATATAAAAAATGATCAGATTTGTGGCAGGAGGGATAAATTTTAAATTGGCATTATGAAACGATTGGTTTTGCTTGGTTATTTTTCGTTCTTGTGCATTTATGGCAATGCCCAATTGAGCACATCAAAATTCATTGCTGGTCCGGTAAAACAAAGTGTTCTGACTGACAGCGTGAAATCGAAAGTCACATCTGCCGGACGACAAATCAGGAAACTAAATTTGTCAACTGACACGCTGACAATGAGCGATTATGTTTCAAGTATTGAAAGAGTTAATGACAATTTGAATTCCGTTGGCGATAGTGCTAAAATGGGGTTTGAAGTCGTGCGGATGTCCCGTCGTATCAGAGAAATGACAGAAGATATCAGGCAAATACGCCAAAATACCAGAGGAAGACATTCAGTATTTAATGTAAAGAATCAGTATTTATACCAAAGCTTTACTTCAAAACTGGAGGACGAGACCGATCAGATTCAGGAGAAAATCGATAAACTATACCGCAGGATCTATCATGCCAGAAAACATTTAAAAGTAGTGCTTGCCGACTCAATCTTCCGCAAGTTATACACAAACAAGGAGTTACATACGACTTTTGATGACAGGCTCGTTCATTTGGAATGGAAATGGAACCGTACTGACAGCCTGACCAAAGCCAATGCCGACAGCCTTAATGCCTTGAAAGTTAGACTTTCAGATAATTCATTCGATTTGTCGAACATGTTAAATATGATGGATAACAGGTTAGACAAGGCCGGACAAAAACTCTTTGGACCGGAGGTGAGCTATCTCTGGGAAAAAGTGGACCCGAAACTTACTTTAAATTTACAATCAAAAAATTCGGTAAGTACCTTTGCCAGTGAACAAAAAGCAACCGGGTACTACTTTAGTCAGACATCAGGAGTAAGGAGCTTACTGATTATTCTTGGTGTGTTACTTTTTATCTGGCTGTATTTCAAACGTAAGCTTCTCAAAAACATCCGTAATGAAAAAGAAATATATAAGCATCTTTCGCTAAATTACCTGAGTAATTATCCTGTATTAAGTATCCTGATCCTTGTTATGTCACTAATGCCCTTCTTCGATGCTTATGCTCCAACCTCTTATATATCTGCGATTTTCCTATTGTCAGTATTAGCAGCCTCACTAATATTTGTCCAAAAAATTGATAAGTCGTCTTTGGCAAATTGGTTTGGCCTGACAATATTCTTACTTGCTGATATTCTTGCCTTCTTGTTTTTTGAGCCTGCTTTCCAGGAAAGATTATTGCTAATTCTCATACATTCCGGGATTATTTATTTTATGGTTCGATTTATGCGGACCCTCGGAAAACATACTCCTTATTTCACTTATCTTAAAACAGCAACTATAACCGGAATAATATTAATCTCTGCTGGAATTATATATAACCTTTTCGGTCGCTATTCCTTATCCGGGATCCTCGGTATGGCAGGCATATTTGCCGTTGTACAGGCCATTTTGCTAACGATTTTCATTGAAATAGTAACTGAAATAGTCTTACTGCAATATCAGAGTAACCGGTTGAACAGAGGTAATGAAAAGCCATTTGACAGCTCCCCGATCGCAAATAAAATCAAAATGCCACTCGTTCTGGTATCAGTCATTTTATGGGGTATCATGCTTACATCGCACCTAAACATTTATCACAAAATCAGTCAGAAGATAGCGGATATGCTCATTGCCCCCAGGGAATTTGGAAGCATCTCCTTCCAGCTTCAGAACATGCTCCTTTTCTTTGCTATAATATGGCTTGCCCATAGTCTTCAACGGCTCCTGAGCTACTTCTTCGGTGGCAAAGGGGATGAAAATGATGATATTACGAATGAAACTAAGGGACATCATTCCCGTATATTAATTACTCGTTTGCTTGTACTGATTGGAGGCTACCTGCTGGCAATAACAGCATCGGGATTACCGATAGATAAGCTGACATTCCTACTGGGAGCCCTGGGTGTTGGTGTTGGCATGGGGTTGCAGCATATTGTTAATAATATTGTCTCCGGGATTATCCTGATATTTGATGGATCGTTGCAGATAGGAGATGAAATCGAGGTGAGCGGACAAGCTGGAAAGGTTAAGGAGATTGGTTTGCGCGCCAGTACCCTTAATACGCCGGATGGTGCAGAGGTGATTATTCCCAATGGAAATATTCTATCTCAAAACATCGTTAACTGGACCTATCACAGCAATGAAAAACGTGTAGTCATTACGATTTCCCTTTCGGCACCTGAGCTTGATGCCAATGTGGTTAATCAGGTTATCAACGATACGATCAAAGATATTCCGCATGTTATCACAAAACGAATCCCTGTAATCCTTTACAGGAAAGTAACTCCTGAAAGTTGCATAATAACAATCCGCTTCTGGGGCGTGATAAGTAAGGCTGATTCAATAAAAAGTGACGCAATGCAAAGATTAAGTGCTGCCTTCACAGCCAAAAAAATAACTTTTAATTAAATTCATTTATCCAAAAGTCCTAAAAGAGCGAGTAAATTTGCACGCTCATGTCTGAACGAGATTGATATCATAATGAAAAGGAGAAATAATCAACATACTAGTGGGACCAAGCCGGCAAAGCCGAATATCTTCGGAGTCTTAAAACCCTATAAACTGATGATATTCTGTCTGATCGCCTTTGCTTTACTAAGCAACGCGGTAAATCTCGTAATTCCCAAACTCATTTCTTCCGGGATTGATGACTTCGCTAAAGGAGTATTTTCATATCAAAAAACTATAATTGAATTTCTTGTGGCCGCGTTCGTAATACTTGTATTTACATTTCTGCAGGGGATTTTACAGACCTACGCCTCGGAAACTGTTGCCCGGGACTTGCGCACAAAACTTGCAGATAAAATTTCGCGGCAAAGCTACGCCTTCATACAGCAGGCAAATCCTTCCAAACTGCTTACGAACCTAACCTCAGACATTGACTCGGTAAAATTATTTGTCTCAATGGCAATTGTCTCACTGGCATCATCAGTGTTTATCATAATTGGGGCAAGCATTCTTCTTTTGTTCATTGACTGGAAGCTGGCCCTTTCTGTTCTAGTAATCATACCCATCATAATTGGGGCATTCTTTTTCGTTTTCCGAAAAGTAGGTGTATTGTTTAAGAAAAGCCGTGAAGTCATCGACTGGTTAAATAAGGTAATCAGTGAAAGTATTATGGGAGCTGCCCTTGTAAGGGTATTGAACTCGCAAACACTGGAGTATAACAAGTTTCTGGATGCAAATACACAGGCAAAGAATCTGGGAATATCCATACTAAAACTTTTCGCGACGTTGATTCCTGTCGTTGTGTTCGTCTCAAACCTGGCTTCGCTTGTAATTCTTGCCCTTGGCGGCCATTACGTAATCACAGGTGCCATGTCCCTCGGGGATTTTGCCGCTTTCAGTTCATACCTTGTAATTCTGATCTTTCCGATTATTATTATTGGATTCATCAGTAATTTTGTCGTTCAGGCCTCTGTTTCGTACGGACGTATCTGTTCAGTTCTGGATGCAGAGGAAACACATGATACCGGAACAGTGAATACACCCCTCACAGGAAATATCGAATTGCAGGATATTTCGGTGATTTATGGTGATAAACCAGTTCTAAAGAACATTAATATTACCTTAAAGCCCGAGACGAAAACGGCTGTTATCGGGCCTACTGCTGCTGGAAAAACGCTTCTTTTGCAATTGCTGACAGGACTCATCCAGCCCGCCAGTGGTGTTATCCTGTTCGATGGCATCAACATAAACGCATACAATAAAGAGACCTTTCAACATCAGATCGGGTTCGTATTTCAGGATAGCGTTATTTTCAACATGAGTCTCAGGGAGAATATTGCCTTCAATGAAAAGGTTACGGATGAATCGATGAAAAAAGCCATCGATACTTCCGAATTAAACGATTTTATTGAATCACTCCCTCAGGGGCTGGACACAATAATCAGTGAGAGGGGAACCAGCCTCTCGGGCGGCCAAAAACAAAGGGTTATGTTAGCGAGGGCGTTGGCAATTGGCCCAAAAATTTTGTTACTCGACGATTTCACTGCCAGGGTTGACAACCAGACTGAACAGAAGATACTGGATAATCTCGCCCGTAATTATCCCGGTATAACCTTACTTTCAGTCACTCAGAAAATCGCTTCAGTAATAAATTACGGACAGATTATTTTGTTGGAAGAGGGTGAGATTCTTGCAAACGGTACCCACGAATCGTTGATGGAAACGTCGCCGGAATATGTCCAGATTTTCAATTCGCAACGCAGTACAAATCATTATGAACTATAACCTGAATCTTAAAAAGGGTCCGTCGCTGAACGAAAAAGTCAGTGCCAAAAAAACTTTTAAACGTTTGCTGACTCTGATGGGTGAGGAACGCCGAAACCTTTACATTGCAATGATCTTCATTTTTATCAATGCGGGACTTAACCTGGTTGCTCCTTTCTTGATGGGACATGCAGTAGATAAATTTGTTGTTACGAAGCACTATGAGGGCGTAATAAAATATTCTGTCATACTTTTTGGAGTTTTCTCTCTTGCTCTCGTAAGCGGCTATTCTCAAACACAGCTGATGGGTCGGGTTGGCCAGCGTATGTTATTTAATCTCAGGAATACAATTTTCAATAAACTGCAGGACCTACCCATCGATTTCTTCAATCAGAACAAGGCTGGAGACTTAATTTCGCGTGTAAACAGTGATACTGATAAGATCAATATGTTCTTCTCTCAATCACTTGTGCAATTTATGAGCAGCATCTTTACAATGCTTGGGGCCGGAATATTTCTGCTCTCAATCAATTTTAAACTTGGTCTGGCAGCACTCACCCCTGCCCTCATATTATGGGTCTTCACACGGAGCATTTCTCCGTGGGTAAAGAAAAGCAATTCGAAAAACATGAGCAGTACAGGGTTACTGAGTGCTGAAATTCAGGAAAGTCTTAACAACTTTAAGGTAATCGTAGCCTTCAACCGACGCGACTATTTTCGAAAACGTTTCAACGAAGTAAATAAAGAGAATTACAGCACAGCTGTCAGTGCGGGCATTGCAAATAACATGTTTACACCTGTTTATGGATTCTCTTCGAGTATTGGACAAATGGTTGTACTTTCCTTTGGAATATTCCTTATTTCGGCAGGACAGTTTTCTGTCGGGTTACTTATAAGTTTTTTGGGTTACATCGCACAATTTTACAATCCCCTTCGCCAGATCGCCACTTTATGGGCCAATTTCCAGGTAGCCCTTGCGGGATGGGATAGAATCTCCCAGATCCTCGTACTTGAGAATAATCTCAAGGTAATCGAACCAGGTGAGAGGGAAGAAACCAGATATTTATTGTCTTTTCGAAACGTTTCATTTTCATACATTGCCGGTAATGAAATATTAAGTGA
>CAINLJ010000207.1 GCA_903850335.1 uncultured Bacteroidia bacterium
AATTTCAAATATTGGAACCTTTTGATTTTCATAGAGTACTGTATCTTTGGAAACCAATGACGTAATGTTTTTATTATCCAGTATAAGGAATTTTTGAGCTGGATTTACTATCGAACTTTGAGTATCCGCAACCCTGATAACTTCCTTATCTTTTTCAACCACTTTTTTACATGAGGAAGTTATAAAAATAACACTCAACAGTAATATAAAATATTGGATCTTATTCATTGTCAGGAAATTGTTAGTTTACAATTGTTTGAATAACCCTAATCTCATTTAATTTTAGCGGAAGGGCAAAATATGAAACTTCCAAAGCATTATTTAAAGTTCCCTTTTCGACAAAAAAATAATAAATCCGTTGATCCAAATTTTTAAATAGGGCAGTGCCTTTAGAGTCGGTCTCTAATGTTTGGATGATATTAACTTTTTGGCTCCAATCATTTTTCACCAAATAAAGAGTTATTAATGCACCGGTAACAATCTCACCTGACTGATTTTTTACATTTAGTTCAAGTTGAGGCTTAATGTCATGATATACATACTCATTCTTGCATTTAACAAGTGTGACCAGCAACATCAAAGTGAGAAGCGTAAGTTTTATTGAGTTTTTCATCGTTTTGAATTAATCTGATTACAAGACAGAATCATATAAAGTAGAACTTTACCTGAATCATTTTACTAACAAATTTATTATATTTAATAAATTAAATCTTAATAAAATAAGCCTTAAATACATGTTATTCAGCATGTTTAAAATTCAAATAAATAATTGAAAATCACTTATCAATAATGACAGATGATACTATTTGGGCAACAGGTGTCGCTCTTTTAACAATAAGTGTATTTAGCAATTCAGAAATAGAACTGCCAGGATTCTAAAATCATGGCTTAGGTTTAGTATTGTTAGGAATTTGAATCAGAGCAAAAATGCATAAGAGAAATAATTTTATTTGTCATCACTATCAAATTATTTCCGAAAATGAAGAAATAATGATTTTCATTATTCTGGCTTTAGTCCCTCCTTCTCCTTGTTCAATCCCATTGTTAAAGCCGTTATTCCAGCGAGACCTCCTAACTGCATACTTTCAAGTGCGGTACTGGGAACTACTACAATCGTTGAGTTTGATTTCAGTCCCTCATATAGCATATTCATTGCCCTTAAATGAAGGGCAGTGGGATTATCGGAGTATGATTTTGCAGCCTCCTCAAACTTCACTGCAATTTGTCTTTCAGAATCTCCCAGAATAACCCTGGCCTGACGCTCCCTCTCTGCCTGAGCCTGCATTGACATCGCATCCTCAAGTGCCTGAGGTATCAGCACATCTTTTACTTCAACTGAAATAACATTAATTCCCCACGGTTCGGTACGCTCATCGATAATTTTCTGTAGCTGATTACTGATCTTTTCTCTCCCTTCCAACATGTCAGAAAGCATTGTCTTACCAATTACATCACGCAAGGCAGTTTGGGAGGCCCAGTTTATTGCACTCTTATAATCAGCGACATCAAGTGC
>CAINLJ010000208.1 GCA_903850335.1 uncultured Bacteroidia bacterium
CAACGTTGGAAATACTGTTCCGTCTTTACGTGTATGCCATACTTCCTGAGCAGAGAAGCCACCCTTAACTTGAATTTGTTCAATCAGCACCCTTGCTTTAGGTAGCTGTTCTTCATTTTGAAAAATTGTGAGATTTTTACCTGACAGCTCCTGAAGGTCGTATCCATGCATACCTGCAAATTCAGCATTCAGGTAAATTAAATCTCCCGTCAGGGAGGCGATGGCGGCCCCATAATTTGCCTTATCAGCAATTGATCTGAACATAAGGAGCTCCTCTTCGGCTAATTTTCTGGAAGTGATATCATTATCGGCACCTCTGTATCCCATTAATTTACCCTGATCATCTAAAACCGGCCCTCCTGTTGTTGTTATCCAAATTGTTTTACCATAGCCTGTAACTATCCGTTTTTCGAAATTGGCAAAACTCTTTTTCTTCTCAAATGTTTTAAAAGATTGTTTTTTGAACTCTTCACGACCCTCGGCTGGGTACAAATCATAAAAATACATTTTACCAATCAGGTCTTTTGGCGGATAGCCCCAAACGGTTTCAGCAACCTGACCAACGTATGTAAAAAGTCCCGTTGTATCTATTTCCCAGATCACGGTCTGACACTGTTCAGCCACCTGACTAAAACGTTCCTCACTTTTCAGCAACGCCTGAGCATTTAGCAGATTATCAGTTATATCCTCTTTAATTGCCAGGTAATGCGCAATTACCCCATTTTCATCAGAAATAGAATTGATTGTGGCTGATTCCCAGTATAGATTTCCGTTCTTATGTTTATTGTGAAATAATCCGCGCCATTCCTTTCCCTCCACTATATCCTGCCAAAGATTGGCATAATCGCTGTCACTCGTTTCGCCTGATTTAAGTATCCGTGGATTCTTACCCACAAGTTCCTCCAGGGTATATCCGGTTGTTTCGATGGTTTTGGGATTTGCATATTCGATGTTTCCACTTAAATCAGAAATAATAATGCTTACAGGACTTTGTTCTACTGCTCTCGAAAGAATATGCAGTTTCTTCTCAGTTTGTTTATGCTTGCTCTCATTCTCAAAAGCCTCGAAGGCATAGCCTAATTCGTCAACAACTGAGTTCAGTAATTCTATTTCCTCAGGAATAAAGAAGTTGGGGATTTCTGAAAAGAGGCTAAACGTTCCGTCAATATGTCCAAAAACTTTAATTGAAAGCGTTATCCAGGATCGGAAACCCCGCTCAAGCGCCTCCTTTTTCCAGTCTCCGGCACGGTCGTCGTTTAAAATATCATCAAAAACAAAATGTTCTCCTAAACGAATTGCCGAACCGATTGGACCACGTTTATCAGGATCGGCATGAATCGAAATGGCATTAAAAACGGAGAGAAATCCAGCGTCATGTCCCCTGGAAACGACAGGTTGAATAAGCATTGACTTCTCATCCACAAGCCCTATCCAGGCGAATTTAAACTTTCCATATTCAATCGCGATCCTGCAAACCTCATTTATAAGTTGATCTTTGGCCCTGTAACGAATAATGGCCCGATTAATATGACTAATGACCATGTATAGTCGATTCAGCTTTTCGAATTTATCCTGGGCCGTCTTCCTCTCGGTAATATCCCGGATAACATAAACAACCTTATCGGGATTCCCTTCGTTATCCATTAATAAATTCCCTTTTACCTCAACGTTGAAAGTACTTCCGTCTGATCGCAGACCAAGGTAATCATTGGCTCCCGACTGACTACCCTGAAAAATAGAGATCAGATTTGCGTGAGCCCTCTCATGATCATTATTATCCATAAAATCAAATACTGACCGGGTAAGGATATCTTCCATATTGGAATATCCGAACATTTTCAGCGACTGAGGAGATACATACAGGATTTCTCCTTTAAGGTTTGTAACAGCAATCGTGTCGGGCGAGGAATTAAGAACAGATTGATACATCGCCTTATTTTCTTGAAATTCAGACGATAATGGTCTTTTATCTGAAGTATTGTTTTCCATTGGATTATAAAGGTTCTCCATAATTGATACTGCCAGTGCCGGAAATTCAGATCCTCCTGTTTTTAATAATTATATACTCGTCAATAATTTTTAAAAATGCCTTAATATCCAAAGGTTTTGTGAGATAATCCCTGGCACCTGCGCTCAGTAAGGATGAGATTTGAGATGGCATTGCGTCGGCACTGATAATAACAACCGGGATATCCTTTGTTTTTGATTCAGTTTGTAATTGTTCAATAACCTGACTGCCATGTATATCCGGAAGGTCAAGATCCAGGAGTATTAAGTCCGGCTGATGTTGAAGGGCAAGTTCAACAGTTTCGTTTCCTGTAGATTTTGTGATTAAACGAATGGCATTGCGCGAATTAACAAAAATTTGTTCTACCAGTTCTATATTTGAACGGTTATCCTCGATATACAGAATAGTTGCAGGTTGCTGCTGTATATCAGATTTTTGATCAGTTGTTTTTAATTGGCTGAGGGCTTTAGGAACTATAAAATTACTTTTGGGAAGTTCGATCCAAAAGGTAGATCCTTCTCCCGGGTTACTGTTAACTCCGATAGTTCCACCCATCGCTTCCATAAGTTTTTTAACAAGAGACAATCCAAGTCCTGATCCTTCGGTTCTTGTTTTTTCTGCTCCAATTCTCACAAATGGTTTAAAAAGCTTAAATATATCTTCCTGCGTAATTCCAAATCCAGTATCTCTTATAGAAACCCTTAGAAATTCGATACCGATTGTATTAAGCGGTGCAGGTTCGATATTCACTTCAATTGATCCACCCTCCCTGTTATATTTTACAGCATTATTAAGAAGATTGAGTAATACTTGTCGTAGTCTTTGGTAATCAGCAACTACGCTATCCTGAATATATTCTGAAGGAATGACTCTGAACCTGATATCGCGTGCACTGACCATCGGTTGGATCATTTCTGAAATTTCGGCAATTACATGGTGTAGATTAACAGGTTCGAAGGAAAGGACGACCTTTCCGGATTCGATCCCTGCAAGGTCAAGCACTTCATTGATAAGTCTTAACAAGTGTCGGCCACTGGTAAGAATATGCTTTACGCATTTCAATTGCTCAGGAGGAAGCTTACCCATTTCCATAAGCTGAGCAAATCCAAGTATCGAATTCATTGGGGTACGCAATTCGTGACTCATGCGTGACAGGAATTCACTTTTAGCAAGATTTGCCTTATCAGCTTCGTTTTTGGCATCGATCAACTCTTTTTCAGCTAGTTTTTGCCCTGTGATATCCCAATTGGTACCAACTATTTGCAATGGTTTACCTGATTCATCCCGGTGAACTATTGCAAGTGCCCTGATGTTTCGTATTCTGCCATTTGGCCAAACGACCCTGAATTCTGTATCGAAATCTTTTTCACCACTGATGGCTAATTGGATTTCAATGTCTCCCCTTAACCTGTCGTCAGGATGGAGGCCATTCTCCCAGGCATCATACTCACCTGAGAAGCTATTCTTTGATATTCCATATAGTTTAAACATCTGGTCATCCCAGGTCAGTTTATTTTTTTCGATATCATAATCCCAAACGCCAACTCCACCGGCATGAACTGCCAGAGTCAAACGTGACGTTAATCTTCGGAGTTCTTCTTCAATGAGTTTACGTTCTGTTATTTCGTGTTTAAGTATCTTATTTGAACTGGATAATTGGGCAGTACGTTCGTTAATCCTATTTTCAAGTATCTCGTTAAATTCTTTCAGCTTGTTCTCGGCCTGTTTTCTGTTTGTTATATCCCTGTATTTCCAGAGGTGGCCATTGTATAAGTTTTCGATGTATGTGGGGATATAATCTCTCTCGAAGTATCGCCCATCCACCAATTCAAGTTCATCATTGAATACTGCAATTTTATTTTTTAGGATCGTGTTGATATCACTCATAAATTTATCCGGATCTATAAAAAAGCCCTTGCTTTGTTCAGCAGAATTTGAACAATCCGCTCCTACCATAGCTTCCGGTGGAACAGGAATTCCAAACATTTCGCAAAAGAGTTGATTGGTAAGCACTATTTTCCTTTCTGAGTCTTCAAGCAGAATCCCTTCCTGCAAATTAATGATCAGATTGGTCAGTAGGTTAGTTTTATCATTTAGGGCTAATTGGGAGAGTTTGCTTTCTGTAATATCAAAGAGTGTACCAGTGACACCAACTAACTGGCCATCGATTTTCACTGCATTACTTGAGAATCGAATCCACGAAAACCCACCATGTTTATTTGAAATTTTATATTCACTTTCAACTTTGTCCTGAATCTTTAATTCCTCCAGTCTGCTTAAGAGATATTCACTGTTAACTCCAACAAAATCGATAAAATTCTTCCCGATTACTTCGTTTGGATCATATCCCAATATTCTGGTAACAGATGAACTAATGTATTTGATAACTCCCTGGTTATCGATTTCATAGACTACGTCATTAATATTCTCGATAAGATTTCTGTATTTTATTTCACTTGTCCGTAATGCATCTTCGGTTGTTTTTCGCTCTGTAATATCCTGTATATGTGAATATAAAAGATTTAAATTATCAAATCTGATTGGCCCTGAAAATACTTCTACATCCCTTATACTTCCATTTGCCAGCCGATGCCTGAACAGGAAGAATTTTCTCTTTTCTTCTTTTGCAAGCTGGATTTCGCTGAAAATCTCCTCGGGGGTAAGGGTGTTGATTTGGGAAATATTCATTTTACAAAGCTCGGCATGTGTCCACCCATAATATGAGCTTGCGGCAGGATTGGCATCCCTGATCACTCCCGTAACCGGATCAACAATCAAAATGACGGAATGGTTACCCTGAAATAAAGCTTTAACCCACGCATTACTTTCAATCAAATCTTTTTCGATCTGTTTATTTAGAGTTAATTCATTCGACAACCTCTCCTTCAGGGAATCAACCTCAGCCTTGAGTGTCATTATTTCTTTTTGTGCTGAATCTCCGGATCCGTCCAATTTGATCATTGCAAAACAATTTTTATGCACAATCTTCCCGTAAACAGAAAATTAAGTGCAACGTAAACTTGATTAAATATTTAAATAATTAAAACACAGTTAATACCCGAGTCAAAGATAAATATTATACCCTAAAAATAATTGTCACTGTGTCAATTATTTTGATTCCATGTAAATTTATTTATCCAGGATATTTTTCTTGTCAAAATTTCATTGATCATCATCAGGAATGCATTAACATCCAGTGGCTTGGTGATATAGTTTTCGGCTCCTGACCTCATCATTTCATTATATTGGAGTGTGGTAGCGTCGGCACTAAGAACAACTACAGGAATCTGCTTTGTTTCAGGACCTGATAAAAGTTTTTTTAACACTATGCCACCATAAATATCCGGAAGGTTCAGATCAAGAAGGATCAGATCGGGTGCATGTTTTATAGCAAGTGATACTGTTTCTTCTCCTCGGGTACTCGAAATCAGCCGTATATTTGGACATTTGGAAACGAGGATTTGTTCAACAAGTTCGATGTTCGATTTATTATCCTCGATATACAGGATAGTTCCAGCCGTTGGAAAGATTCTTGGGTTTATGTCCTCTAAACCTTGGCCGCCAGCACTGGAGCCGGATTCTGTATCAATTACCGCAAGCTCAATCCAGAATGTCGTTCCGGCTCCCGGATTGCTTTCAATACCGATTTCACCATTCATAGCCTCAATTAATTTTTTGACCACCGCTAATCCGAGGCCCGTTCCAATATTATTTGTGTGTTCTGCACCTAAGCGTTCAAAGGGCAAAAATACTTTGCCTTTATTTTCGGGTGAGATCCCCGGTCCGTCATCGGTTACAGAGATGCGGATCATTCTCGCTTTTGATTCCTTTAGTGCGGTAAGTTCTGTTTTCACAACTACATTTCCACCAACGAAATTATATTTTATTGCATTATCAATCAGGTTTAGCAACACTTGTTTAAGCCGTTGCTGATCCGCTTTCGCCAAAATTTCAGGCCCGGAAAGATTTAATAATGACATATTTACTTTTTTAGAAGCAGCGAGGGGCTGAAAAGTATCAATCATCTGTTTTATTAAGGTGATGATCTGCACAGATTCAATGGACAAAGTGAGATGACCTGCTTCTATCCGGAAAATATCAAGCACTTCATTGATTAGATTAAGCAGGTGTTTTCCGCTGTTCAGAATATGCCTGACACCCTTTTTATAGTTTGGTGCCAGATCTCCCATTTCCATTAACTGTGCAAATCCGAGAATCGAATTCATGGGAGTTCTTAATTCATGGCTCATCCGTGAAAGGAATTCACTTTTGGCCAAATTGGCCTCTTCGGCGATTGTTTTTGCTAAATTTAGTTCTTTCTCATGCTGGACTTGAACAGTAATATCCATATTTGTACCGATCATCTTAATAGCTTTTCCAGAATCATCACGATTGACAATTGCATGTGCCTGGACAATTCGCTGGTCACCATTGGGAAAAATGACCCGGAATATTGTATTAAAATCCTTCTCTCCGGATATAGCCATCTGAATTTCAGCATCACACCTTTCCTTGTCTTCTGGATGAAGACCGTTTTGCCAGGCCTCATAGGCACCCGCAAAATTCTCCCTCGAAATCCCGTACAATGAAAACATCCGGTCATCCCAGGTAAGAATATTCTTTTCGATTTCGTATTCCCAAACTCCAACACCACCGGCATGAACAGCCAATGACAGACGTGTCGTTAACTGTTTAAGTGTTTCTTCTGACTGTTTTTGTCTCGCCAATTCTTTCTCAAGGACCGCGTTGGTTTCAAACAACTGAGCGGTCCGTTCAGCAATTCTATGTTCGAGATTGGCATTCAGGTTTCGAATTTCTTCTTCAGCTAGTTTTCGATCCGAAATATCACGTTCAAAATAAAGAATACTTTCCGGCTTGCCATCTTTATCGCAAACAACCGCCGAGTGTATTTCCACATAAAAACGACTGCCATTATTTTTTACTGCAATATACTCCCTGATCCCATGGTTATATTCGCCCTCGAGTAATTTTGCCAAATTTTCCTTCAAAATCAAATGATTCGATGGATCAATAAAATCAAAGATTGAACTACCAATGAACAGCTCTTTTTCGTCGGTTGAATATCCATACATTCTGGCTAGTTTATCGGACAAAAAGAGATTCTTTCCATCCAGTGTTGCCATTCCAATTCCGTCCGGTGAGGTAGATACAATAGTTTCCCATTTTTGGCTGCTTTGCCTTAAATTCTCCTCAAGGCTTTTTTGGCCTGAAATATCAATAAGAGTGCCAAAAGCGCCGGTTAATCTTCCATCCTCGAAGATTCCAACTGATGACAATCTTATCCAGCCCTTTACACCGGATTTCCCTGTAAACTGATACTCATTAGTAAGTTCTTTCATTTGTGAAAGAAGTTGGAATCGCATAGAAAGCTCCTGATCCTTACCAACAGCAAGTGATGTAAAATTTTTACCCGTAAGTTCCTCTGATTTGAAGCCCAGAATATTATAAATAGAAGGACTTATATATTTTATGGTTCCATTTCCATCAACTTCAAAAATAACATCGTTAATATTTTCAACCAGAGTACTAAATCTTTCCTCATTCTTTTTTAATAGTTCTTTAGTCGTTCGAATATCCGTGATATCCCGGATAATGGCAAAAATATGATCCTCATCGAAAAGCCGGATTAATGTAGCTGAAAAGACACCAGGGAAAAGCTCACCATTTTTACGCTTGAAGGTTGATTCTACCTCCGAAACTTTGCCTTTTTCATATAGCTCCCCAATCAGGCGGGTTCTGTCGGCCAGGTCCGCCCATAGATTAAGGCTGGATGTTGTCTGGTCCAGTGCTTCCTGACGTGAATACCCCGTTGTCTCAATAAATTTATCATTTATTTCAATTAATTTGCCATCCACAAGACGTGAAATCAGGATGGAGTACGGGGAGGTCTGAAAGGCTTTTGAATATTTCTCTTCACTTTTATGAAGTTTTTCCTCTAAGGTTTTGCGTTGGGTAATATCATGAATGACAGAATAAATAAATTCGATATCGCCAAAATGTACGGGTCCTGAAAATACTTCCACAACACGGACTTCACCATTTGCCAAACGATGTTTTCTAAGGAATTGTCTTCGTTTATCAATTTTTGCCAAATACAATTCCTCAGGAAGCCGTTCCGGTTCAAGGTTGTTTATTTCGGAAATATTTTTGCTGCAAATTTCATTGTGCGTCCAGCCATAAAACTTTATTGCGGCAGGATTGGCATCCATAATTGCACCGGTTGCCGGATCGATAAGCAGCATGATTGTATGGTCGACCTGAAACAAGGCTGGTTCAAACGATTTAACAGGATTTGCCAGTTTTTCAAGAGCTCTTTGCCGTAAATCCAGGCAGGTCTGTTCAGTTTTTTTCATAAAGCCAAAATTTTATTGAGCCTGGTTGTATCCGGTTCATACAATTATCCGGTTCATATAATTGAGATACAATACTTTTCAATATTTTTTTCAGCAAAAAACATTACTTTACCAAGTACCTCTTCATCAAAAAGAAAACAAAGATAATGAGTTTTATTTTACATAAAAATTTTCTTTAGTTAACTATTTTTACATATGTAAATTTATCTGACATCATTTAGTAAATAAATCGACAATAAAAAGAAAATAGTAATTTATGGCAGATGAAATTTTAAATAATGGGGAAATGGACTGAGCGAAAATATGATACGGGAAAATAGAACAATCGGCTAAGTAAAAATAAAACCGCGATTAAGGATCTTCGGATAAAAATGATTTTAGAGAAGCACAGACTCAATCAATCCGAAAAAGCAAACCGAATCTGAACCCGGCTTCCAGTAGCTTCTGCCCGGATTTGTCAGAGGAAATCAGAGAATGTATTTTGGTATATGGATTTATAAAAAGAGAAATACCCTTTTTAAAGTCATATTTAAAGCCTGTTCCAAGAAGGATGCCCAATCCACTCTTATCTCCAATACGGCCAGAGCCTGAAGTGCCCAAATCAATGATGCAACCCCCGTTAAGAAAAATGTATTTAAGGAATGAAAACCGTACTGTCAGAGGGATGTTTACCAGAGAGGACCGCGAAACCGTTGAAGTGCCGTGGTAAATAAGCGGCAGATAAGGTTCGATGATAATTTTATACTCCGAATATTCAATTCCAGACTCAAAACCCAGAGTCCTTGTTATCTGATAGATCCCTGATATTCCATAGGTTATAAATCCATCCCCGCTATAACCAGGGCCTCCCATTGTTTTGCCTTGCGCGATCAGATCAACAGAACCAAGTGATGAAAATGTTACACCAACCTGAAACTTTTTTTTAAAAACCTCACCATCTGTTGCAAGGGTCTTTAATGTGTTTAATTGTAAAATACAAATTAAGAGCAAGAGTAATCTTTTCATCTTTCCTATTTCTGATCCATATAATCAAACCGTCTTTATGAGCCATTGCCCTACCATTTTTAGGGTATTTTTTACATAATATTTTTAACCGTTTATATATGTACAAATACTTTCAATATTTTAACAGGAGAATTCCTGCCCCAGGCTTTGTGGTTCAGTGACCTGCTGATATTTGCAGGAGAAAGGATATAAAAATAGTAATCTGAATTATAATACAGTGAAATTTTTAGATATCTCAGATTATAGTCCTGATTAATATTTGTAATGTCCGATATCTTCGAGCGAAGATGCTCGTATAAATTCAGCACGTGCCTTTACCTCTCCCTTGGCCATTTTATTGAAGTTTTGTGCTGACCGGGCATATTCCATGTCGCGGTTGGCATCCAGAACAAGTAAATAACTCATAATTATATAACCGGCCATCTCGACTAGCCTTCGGGCATGAAAGTCGATAAATTCATTATCACCGCCATTAATGACTTTTTCAACAGCTTCTTCGTAATCCCATGTCAATGAAATTAGTACACGCCTGTACTTTTCAAGGTCAGGCCGCAATTCCATTTTTTCGTAAACTCTGATCTGTTTAAGATAACCCTCGGTTGTAACACCCCGGATGGCTGCAACAACCTGTAACTGGGTTGTACCTTCGTAGATAGATGTAATACGGGCATCACGGTAAATCCTTTCAACGGCATAATCCTTCATAAAACCGGAACCACCATGAATCTGTATGGCATCATAGGCATTCTGGTTACAATATTCTGAAGTAATCCCTTTGACAAGTGGCGTAAAGATATCGGCAAGACGCTGAAATTCTTTCATTTCCTCGCGTTCCTCAGTTGTGAGTTTACGTTCCTCAGAAATATGCTGATAAGTCTTATAAATATCAACAAACCTGGCTGTTTCGTAGAGTAGTGTTCTGGAAGCGTCAAGTTTTGCCTTCATTACTGAGAGCATCTCATAGACTGCTGGAAAATTGATGATTGTCTTACCAAACTGAGCCCTTTCTTTAGCATATTGTAATGCTTCGCGATAAGCAGCTTCTGAGATACCGACGGATTGTGCCGCTATACCAAGTCTGGCGCCATTCATCAATGCCATAACATATTTGATCAGTCCCATTTTACGGTTTCCGATCAGTTCGCCGGGAGCATCTTTAAATACAAGTTCGCAGGTTGGTGATCCGATGATTCCCATTTTGTGTTCTATACGCCTGACTGTTACACCGCCGTTACGTTTGTCGTAAACGTACATCGACAATCCTCGACCATCGCGAGTACCCTCTTCGGAGCGGGCGAGAACAAGTGCAATATCACCATCTCCGTTTGTAATAAATCGCTTTACTCCATTTAAGAGCCAGGTACCCTTCTTCTCGGACCAGGTAGCCTTAAGTTGTACGGCCTGTAGGTCAGAGCCAGCATCGGGTTCGGTAAGGTCCATTGCCATTGTATCGCCGTGGACAACCCGCGTAAGCCATCTCTCCTTTTGTTCTTCTGTGGCGAATTCATTTAAGGTTTCGGCACAATCCTGCAGACCCCATATATTAACGAATCCGGCATCTGCACGCGAAACGATATCGGCAGCCATAATATAAGGGACAATCGGGAAATTTAATCCTCCGAATCTTCGTGGCAAAGTAATTCCAAGTAAGCCGGCCTTAACAAGGGCGTCCAGGTTCTCCTGAGTACCCTTGGCATAGATCACCCGTCCGTTCTCCACTCTGGGACCTTCAGCATCGATTGATTCGGCATTTGGAGCGATAATATCTCCGCTTATTTCACCTACTACTTCAAGAACCCGTTCGTAGCTATCCATGGCATCCTCGAAATCGATCGGGGCATAATCGAAGTCATCCTTGTCAACGAAGTTACGTTCCTTGAGCATTACAAGCTTTTGCATCATAGGATGCGAAAGGTGGAATTTTAAGTCTCTGTTATCTGTATATAAATTAGCCATTTCTTTAGTTGATTTTATGAGTCAAATCCGTTTATTCCCGTTTTACTTTGTATTTTGTTTATAATACCGGATCATTTTAGGGATTATTTCCGAAATATCGCCAGTTATTACATAATCGGCAAGTGAGTTTATCGGGGCATCCGGATCTGTATTTATCGAGATGATCTGTGCGGACTCTTCCATTCCGGCACGGTGCTGTACCTGACCGGAGATTCCACAAGCGATATACAATTTAGGCCTGACAGTAATACCGGTCTGTCCAATCTGACGTTCATGGTCAGCGTAACCGGCATCGACAGCGGCCCGGGAAGCACCAACCTCTGCACCAAGCACATTTGCAAGCTCATAAAGGAGTTTAAAATTCTCCTTCGAGCCAACACCATAACCACCAGCAACAACGATTGAAGCTCCCTTGATATTTACTTTCCGTTTTTCAAGGTGACGTTCAATAATCTGAACGGCAAAATCTGTGTCTGAGACATATTTGGATACTTCGAGCCGATTTATTTTGGAAGGATAATTCTCATTAATAATTTGTTTTCTCATCACACCTTCCCGTACAGTGGCCATTTGAGGACGACAATCCGGATTAATAATCCATGCGATGATATTACCTCCGAAGGCCGGGCGGATCTGATACAACAGATTTTTATAGATCTTGCCTGCCTTCTTGTCTTCGTGATCACCGATCTCAAGACTTGTACAGTCAGCTGTGAGGCCGCTATGCAATGCAGATGACACACGCGGGCCCAGATCACGGCCAATAGGAGTTGCACCCATGAGGGCGATCTGGGGCTTCTCTTCCTGAAATAATTTAATCAGTACAGATGCATGGGGGGCTGTCGTATAGGGAGCCAGACGCGGATCGTCAATGATATGAACTACATCAGTACCATAAGGGATTACCTGTTTCTCGGTTTCTTTAAGACCTGCGCCAATTATTACTGCTTCGAGCTGGCATTTTAATTCATTGGCCAGACTGCGCCCTTTCGTGAGGAGTTCGAGGCTTACATCAGCAACCACTCCATCTTCAACTTCACAATAAACAAATAAGTTATTCATTCCTGGAATATTTTTATACAAGTAAACAACTACTAACCAATAACATGACTATCGATCAATTCTTTCATCAAGTCATTGATACCTTCATCGGCAGCAGTCAGTCTTTTCGCGTCTTTCGCCTGCAGGATCACGTTCTCGATTCTTTTAACCTTTGTGGGTGATCCGGTAAGTCCTAATTGGTCAGGCTCGGACTGAATCATACTTACAGTCATTTCCTGAATATTCAGGAAAGGGCGTGAATCGTATAGGAAGAGATAATCTTCAGCAGCATCCTGACGCTCAGTCACGGTGCGGGCATGTTTATATTTCATAAGCAGTTTCGCATTTCGGGACCTGCAATCCGGGGCCGAACTGTTTACTGTCAGTAATATCGGAAGAGGTGCTTTTACTGTCTCTACGCCATTGTCAAGACGGCGACGCACTTTTATGCCTGATTTTTCAAGCTGCAGGATCTCTTCGACGTAGGTAATCTGGTTAATTCCAAGCTTTTCGGCTACCTGAGGTCCTACCTGCGCAGTATCGCCATCGATGGCCTGACGACCGGCGATGATGAGATCAAACTTGCCCATTTCCTTTATGGTCTGTGATAATGCATAAGAAGTTGCCAGAGTATCAGATCCCGCAAAGGCTCTGTCAGTAAGCAATATCCCACCATCTGCACCCCGATAGAGCCCTTCTCTTATTATTTCGGCGGCTCGTCCCGGTCCCATAGTCAGGATTGTTACTGTAGTTCCGGGAATTGTGTCTTTGACTCTGAGTGCAAGCTCCAGAGCATTGAGATCCTCCGGATTAAAAATGGCAGGAAGAACGGCCCTGTTGACCGTTCCATCAGCTTTCATTGCATCTTTCCCAACATTACGGGTATCGGGAACCTGCTTGGCTAGTACTATAATTTTTAAACCCTTCATAATTTTTCAATATAGTTTTGAATCTTTCGGATCGCAAATATAAAACTTCAATCCTAGCTGACCAATTCTGAAAATTGATCCACTGGACTGAAAGATTTATGATAAAAGTCATTAAAGGAGGCAAATCATTTGTAACTCCACTGGAACTCAAAGACTTCAAACCGAAAAAATCAAACTTATACGAAATTTCAGAATCAAATTGCTGATATTGAACCCAATAATTTAGAATGATTATTGAAAAAAATGGCCCCTCAAGGCATTGTCCGAAGGGAATTTATGGTTGATGCGGGCAATTAGGGTCGGAAATTTTTGATGCTTTTAAAATGAATCAATTAATAACAGTTATCACTATATTTGTTAAAACATAAAAGATATGACTACAACAATGTTATATACTAAGATAAATAACTTGCCACCCTCTAAGAAAAAGGAAGTTGATGATTTTATTGAGTTTCTCAAGACCAAACAAAAAAAGACTAAAATAAAGGAAAGAAAATTTGGTTGCGGAAAAGGATTAATTATTATGCATTCTGATTTTGATGCACCTTTAGAAGATTTCAAGGATCATATGTAATGAAAAAACTTGAATTGAACGGAGGATTGGATAAAATCTCTAAAATAATGATTAGGCATGAAATAGAGCTACTTCCTACTGTCTTCGAGCATATTAAAAAACTCATGTCCTTAGACCTTCACCATCGCGATCCATTTGACAGAATTATTATCTCTCAAGGTTTAGTTGAGAATTTGACTGTTGTTACGACAGATGAAAATTTTCCAAAGTTCAACATAAAGATTGTCTGGAACTAAAATTCAAACCTTTATTAAAAATAAATCATTATACCCTTGCATTATCCAGGTTCGACTTCAAGTCGGGGATACCCGCATAGACAACACTTTACTTGAGGGGAGTCATGTGGAGACGGAAAACGATTATCAGCTGTTTGTCTATTTTCATAACTTTTCATCAAGGTATGATAAACTTATCGGATACCGGACAATAAATTCAGTCAAAAGGTAAAATGATGCCACAGATTCTCAGATTAATTAGATAAGTGTAATCGTCTTTTGATAGGATAAATAAAAATAAAGAGGCTGCCTTTTCAGACAGCCTCTTATATATTTAATCTTAAGTGGTTCAAAGCATGACGGAGTAAAATATAGGTTTAATTCCTAAGTCCCAAAGTCCCTAAATCTCTACCTCTCTCCTTCACACCGTCTCCTCTGAACGCCCTTTTACTTCAATTCTTCGAAAATAAACACCAATGAAAATCAGCTAATTACGAACTAATGGTACAAATAAGATACAGATGTTACTAATTTATTCTGAGAATCTATATTCAAATCATTCGTTGTAAAGATACCGTTTTCGCCCGCATTGCTCACATTTACGATCATATAATGTTTGTCCTGATGATTAGGGTAAGTTTTTGCAATTATTGCGTTGGGTTGCGAAGATTGTTTGTTATCACCTCAAGTTACATTTTCTAAATCAGGAAGTAAAAGTATGCCAAATCTGGAAACAAAATCACGCCAAGTAGGGAAGTAAATCATTGCCAAATATGGAAGTTTAAATTGAAATGTGTCAAATATTTCTATATTTGCATAAAATTAGTATCACCTAAATTATGAGTGAAAGACCCTATTTATTGCGCGTGTGTGATCATGAATTACAAATAGCGTTACAATCATCAGGAGCAGTTCTGATTGAGGGAGCAAAATGGTGCGGAAAAACACGTACTGCATCTATTGCTGCAAAGAGCATTTTGTATATGCAAGATCCAGATAATTCGGCATCTTATCAGGCAATGGCCGACACAAAGCCTTCATTGTTACTCAAAGGTGAAGCACCAAGATTAATTGATGAGTGGCAAATGGCTCCGGTTTTGTGGGATGCAGTCAGATTCGAAGTAGATAAAAGAGGCGACGCCGGTCAGTTTATTTTGACAGGCTCTGCAGTACCTGCTGATAATGTAACTGCACATACCGGAACCGGACGGTTTTCGCGAATGTTGATGCGTCCTATGAGTCTATTTGAATCGAATGAATCGAATGGTACAGTATCATTAGGTGATCTGTTTGATGGGAATCAAGCTGTCGAGTCGATGTCGGAATTGTCTATCGAAAAAATAGCTTTTGTTTTATGCAGAGGTGGATGGCCTGCCAGTATCTTGAAGAATGAAGCTTCGGCCTTACGTATGTCAAGAGATTATGTAGAGGCTGTAATTAATCATGATGTATCACGCGTTGATGATGTGGAAAAAAATCCCGAAAGAGTTCGGTTATTGTTGAGATCTCTGGCAAGAAATGTGGCTACATTGGCTTCGATACAGACGATTAAAAGTGATATTGAAGCAACAGATGTTTCAATATCAGATAAAACAATTGGTTCTTACCTAAATGCATTAAGAAGAATTTTTGTGGTGGAAGATTTGCCTGCTTGGTTGCCGTCAATGCGTTCCAAGTCGGCAATACGGACTTCGGCAAAAAGACATTTTGTTGATCCCTCAATCGCTACGGCAGTGTTGCGAACAAATCCGGATGGCTTGTTGAACGACTTTAATACTTTTGGTTTCTTGTTTGAATCTTTATGCACACGGGATATTCGTATTTATGCGCAAGCGATTGATGGTGATGTGTTTCATTATCGCGATAAAAGTGGATTAGAATCCGATTTGATTGTTCGGCTAAGAGATGGTCGTTGGGCAGCAATAGAAGTAAAGTTAGGAAACAAACAGATTGAGGAAGCTGCTCATAATCTATTGGCACTAAAGTCAAAAATTGATGAAGATAAAATGGGACAAGCCTCATTCTTAATGGTCATAACCGGAGGTCAATATGCCTATCGTCGTAATGATGGTGTTTTGGTGGTTCCAATCGGATGTTTGAAGAATTAGGGTGTGCGTAGTTTTCTCAATTCCGGTAATATACATTTCCAATTCATCTTTCCAAACTTTTTTTATTAACGCTTCCCGATTTTTGACCGCAAAAACAAAATGAAAATAACATTGTGTATATGTATTTGCCATCTTAATGGATATTACGGTACTCTGTACCTGATTCGAATATTTAAAAGCTCATCGACTACAAATATAAGCGGTGCTCTGCACCTTTGAATATTTATTGACAGATATTTTGACTTAAAGATCACATTGATTATGTGCATTTTAGAATTCCATTATTTTGGATTATGCCTACGCTATACGGAGTTGGCCGCACCAAATGATTTTCAAAGAATATTTATTGAAATCAATTCTAATATAGATAACTGTGCAGCGCACCGGAAATATTTGTAGCATAACAGGTTATCTTAAGTCCCAAAGGTGCAGCGCACCGGAATATGAAGATTAAATTCGAAAATCTTATTCCTAATCCTTGTAGTCCGGGTCCGACTCGGAGTCGGGTCGGACTACTAAAAAAAGTTAGTCCGGACCTGACTTTGAGTCGGATCCGGACTATCCTTAAATATATCAATCAGTTTATGCCTGCCCTGCAGGACCACCGAAAGTCATTGGAATCAGATTATTCTGACCTTCATGAATCTGGATTGGCCCGTGTAATGCCTCATATTTATGAACATTCTCCTGGAGAGCCAGCATAAGCCTTTTCGCATGCTCTGGTGTTAAAATGATCCTTGACTTAACATTGGCCTTTGGAATACCCGGCATGACAAGCACAAAATCAACAACAAACTCAGATGGAGAGTGTGTGATAATGGCAAGGTTAGAGTATATCCCCTGTGAAATCTCCTCAGTTAATTCAATATTCAATTGATTTGGGTCCTGATTTTCGTTACTCATGGCTTAAGAATAATAATCATCGTCATTGTCGCTGTTCCGATCACTCTTTTTAGAATCGATCAAGCGATCATATTCATCTTTCGAGCCTACAACGATATTTTTAAACATTGGATTTCCTGTTCCGGCCGGAATAAGATGACCGCAAATAACATTTTCCTTCAGACCTTCGAGAAAATCTATTTTGCCGTTTATTGCCGCCTCATTCAGTACCTTGGTAGTTTCCTGGAATGAAGCCGCCGACATCCACGATTTTGTCTGAAGAGACGCACGGGTAATCCCTTGTAAAACCTGACTCGAAGTAGCTGGCACCGCATCGCGGGCTTCGACTGTCTTCTTATCACGACGTTTGAGCATCGAATTTTCATCCCTCAGACGTCTGGCAGTAATGATCATTCCAGGACGAAGGGTCTCTGAATCACCAGCATCGGTAATAATTTTCTTTGCAAATACCCAATCGTTTTCAGCGGTAAAATCACCCTTATCGACAATTTGTTTTTCGAGGAAACGCGTATCACCGGCATCTTCAATCTCAACTTTACGCATCATCTGACGAACAATGACTTCGAAATGCTTGTCATTAATCTTCACACCCTGCATCCGATAAACGTCCTGAACCTCATTTACAATATATTCCTGAACTTTTGTCGGGCCCTTGATAGCAAGGATATCTGATGGTGTAATTGCACCGTCTGAGAGTGCGATACCTGCACGAACATAGTCACTTTCCTGAACCAGGATCTGACGGGATAGAGGAACAAGATATTTTTTTACCTCTCCTGTACGTGAAGTGATTACAACTTCGCGGTTACCACGTTTAATCTTTCCAAGTGTGACCTCACCATCAATTTCAGAGACTACAGCAGGATTTGAAGGGTTACGTGCTTCGAAAAGCTCTGTAACACGCGGAAGACCACCGGTGATATCACCCGCTTTACCGGATGCACGCGGAATCTTAACCAACACCTCACCACTTTTTACAATCTGACCGTCATCAACACTAAGGTGACCACCTACCGGCAAGTTGTATGAGCGGATCTCCTGATCGTTTTCGTCAACAATCTGTAAAGTAGGGTTCTTTGTTTTATCTCTTGTTTCGATGATTACCTTTTCCTTGTAACCGGTTTGTTCATCCGATTCTTCACGACAGGTAACACCGTCAATCAGGTCGCTATATGAAACACGGCCATTGAACTCATTAACAATAACACCGTTATATGGATCCCATTCACAAATTACTGCATCCTTCTTGATGTCTGCTCCCGGTTTAACGAATAATTTAGAACCGTAAGGCATACTGTGAGTTGAAAGAGTAATCCCTGTATTTTTATCAGTGATCTTAAGCTCAGCAAGCCGGCTTACAACGATATCCACGGTATCTCCCTTTTCGTCAATCCATTCAACAGAACGTAATTCCTCAATTTCGGCAATACCATCATATCTTGCAACAACGGTTGACTGTGTTGAAACGTTTCCGGCGATACCCCCAACGTGGAAAGTACGCAGAGTAAGCTGTGTTCCAGGTTCCCCGATCGACTGAGCAGAAATCACACCAACAGCCTCGCCTAATTGAATCATCTTGGCCGTAGCCAGGTTCCGTCCGTAACATTTTGCACAAACACCATTCTCAGCCTCGCAGGTCAATACTGACCTGATCTCCACACGTTCGATTGGTGAATCTTCGATTATATCAGCGACCTCTTCTACAATCTCCTCACCTGCACTGATAATCAGTTTACCTGTAAGTGGATGGTAGATATCGTGAACAGTTGTTCGTCCCAGGATTCTTTCGGATAATGAGGCAACAACTTCTTCGTTATTCTTTAATGCTGTAGCGATAAGTCCGCGTAAAGTACCACAATCATCCAGATTGATGATCACATCCTGAGCAACGTCGACAAGACGACGGGTAAGATAACCCGCATCAGCTGTCTTCAACGCCGTATCGGCAAGACCCTTACGGGCACCGTGGGTTGAGATGAAATACTCAAGGACTGAAAGACCTTCCTTAAAGTTTGCAAGGATCGGGTTTTCGATGATCTGAGAACCGGTTGAACCTGATTTCTGAGGTTTAGCCATCAATCCACGCATTCCGCAGAGCTGACGGATTTGTTCCTTCGATCCACGGGCACCAGAGTCAAGCATCATATAAACAGAGTTAAACCCTTGTTTGTCAGAGCTAATAGTCTTCATAACGCTCTGAGTCAGTCTGGCGTTGACATGTGTCCAGATATCAATAACTCCGTTGTATCTTTCGTTGTTCGTAATGAATCCCATGTTATAGTTATTCAATACCTCCTCGACTTCTGCATATCCTTCTGCAACCATTTCTGTTTTAACATCAGGAATAATTACATCGTCAAGGTTAAAGGAAAGACCTCCACGATAAGCCATTTTGTAACCGAGATCCTTAATATCGTCCAGGAACTGAGCAGTTACAGCGTTATCTGTTCTCTTCAGAATATCTGCAATGATATCCCTTAAAGCCTTCTTAGTTAATATTTTATTGATGTAACCCGCTGCTTTTGGAACATATTCGTTGAAAAGTATCCTTCCCAGCGTAGTTTCGATCATCATTGTTTTTAGTTCACCGTTCTCATCAAGATCCTGTGATCTGACGTTAACAATAGCATGCATGTCGACCTTTCCTTCGTTGTAAGCGATAATCGCTTCTTCCGGAGAATAGAATGACAATCCTTCGCCTTTGGCATCCTTACGTGCTTTGGTCATGTAGTACAGACCAAGCACCATGTCCTGGGAAGGGACTGTAATTGGAGCACCATTTGCAGGATTCAGCAAATTGTGAGAGGATAACATCAATACCTGCGCCTCAAGGATAGCAGCATTTCCTAGTGGTAGGTGGACTGCCATCTGGTCACCGTCGAAGTCGGCATTGAAACCGGTACAAACAAGCGGATGGAGACGGATTGCCTTACCTTCAACCAATACAGGTTGGAAAGACTGGATCGATAACCGGTGAAGTGTAGGAGCACGGTTCAAAAGTACCGGATGACCTTTCATCACGTTTTCCAGAATATCCCAGACAACCGGATCTTTGCGATCAACAATTTTCTTTGCAGATTTTACTGTCTTAACGATACCACGTTCGATCAGTTTCCGGATCACAAATGGCTTGTAAAGTTCAGCTGCCATATCCTTTGGAATACCACACTCATGTAATTTAAGATGGGGTCCAACGACGATTACAGAACGAGCTGAATAATCGACACGTTTTCCTAACAGGTTTTGGCGGAAACGTCCTTGCTTACCTTTTAACGAGTCAGAAAGAGATTTTAGCGGACGGTTATTATCTGTCTTAACCGCATTTGATTTACGGCTGTTATCGAACAATGAATCAACAGCTTCCTGAAGCATACGTTTCTCGTTACGGAGAATAACCTCGGGAGCCTTGATTTCAATCAGTCGTTTGAGACGGTTATTGCGAATGATTACCCTGCGATAAAGGTCATTTAAATCAGAGGTAGCAAAGCGGCCACCATCCAAAGGAACCAATGGGCGCAGGTCCGGCGGAATGACGGGAACAACTTTCACGATCATCCATTCGGGTTGATTCCTACCCTTTGAAGAACGGAATGCCTCTACGACGTTAAGACGTTTAAGCGCCTCATTTTTACGCTGTTGCGATGTTTCGTTCCCTGCTTTATGTCTCAGGTCGTACGAAAGTTCGTCCAGCTCAAGTCTTTCAAGAAGTTTATGAAGTGCAATGGCACCCATATCTGCTATGAATTTGTCAGGATGTTCATCATCGAGCTGCTGATTATCCTTTGGTAAGGACTCGAGAATATCTATATATTCCTCTTCAGTGAGAAAGTCAAGATATTTAACGCCGTCGTTACGTTTGATCCCCGGGTTAATGACCACATATCGTTCGTAATAAATGATCATATCGAGTTTCTTGGTAGGAAGACCCAGCAAGTAACCGACTTTATTTGGTAATGATTTGAAATACCAGATGTGAACAACAGGAACAACAAGTGAAATGTGGCCCATGCGTTCGCGACGGACTTTCTTCTCAGTCACTTCGACACCACAACGGTCGCAAACGATGCCACGATAGCGGATACGTTTGTATTTACCGCAATGGCATTCGTAATCCTTTACAGGACCGAAAATTCGCTCGCAAAAGAGACCATCACGTTCAGGTTTGTATGTTCTATAATTAATTGTCTCAGGTTTAAGAACTTCGCCGTGAGAGCGTTCAAGAATTTCCTCAGGTGAGGCAAGACTGATACTGATCTTGGTGAAATTACTCTTAACCTTATTATCTCGTCTGAATGCCATAATTTTTTGAAAAAAAAATGTAGAATATAACTGATTTTATTCTC
>CAINLJ010000209.1 GCA_903850335.1 uncultured Bacteroidia bacterium
CCTAAAAAATTAAAGCTATGAATGCAAATGAAATCACCTGCCCCCATTGTGGCTATATATTTCCTCTTGAATCAGCGATCTCGCATCAGCTTGAAGCTACTATACGCAAAGAATTAGAGGAGAAGATCCGTCAAGATGCTGAATTTATTAATGCTTCAAAAAAGGCTTTGGAAAAGGAACGTGAAGAGTTTCAAAAACACATGGAAGCTGAGGAAGCTATTATAGCTGCGAAGGTAAAAGCGAAGCTCGAATCAGAAAAGGCAAAATTGAACGATACCCTGGAGGAGAAATACAAAGAGCAGGTTGACGCATTGAAAAAGGAAAATTCTGACGGTAAAGTGGAAAACCGAATCTACCGACAGAAGGAGGTTGTTTTACTGCAAAAGGAACAGCAATTAAAGGACAGGGAGGAGGATCTGAAACTTGAAGTTGATCGCCAGATGCTCCTGAAGCGCAGAGAAATTGCTGAGGAAGTTATTAAACGTGAACAAACCAGGCACGAACTTCATCTTCGGGAACTTGAAAAGAAGCTGGAGGATCAGGTAAAACTTGCCACAGAAATGCAGCGTAAAGCAGAACAAGGTTCACAACAACTTCAGGGGGAGGTTTTAGAGCTGGCCATTGAAGAATTTCTGAAAGAGAATTTCTTCCGGGATGAGATAAAGGAGGTGAAAAAAGGAGAACGAGGTGGGGACTATATTCACACTGTCAATAATGAATTTAACCGGGTTTGCGGCAAGATTATATATGAATGCAAGCGAACAAAAAACTTTATGAATGGCTGGATCGAGAAACTTAAAAATGACCAGAAAGAGTCGGGGTGCGATATCGCAGTGCTTGTTACAGAATCAATGCCTTCAGATATGCCATCCATAGGGATGAAAGATGGAGTTTGGATCTGCTCTTACACTGAGTTTAAGGCGCTCGTGTTTGCGCTTCGGTATGTCCTGATCAGGGAGTTTGTCATCCGTCAATCGGATGAGAATAAAGGTGATAAGATGAGTTTATTGTATAAATATCTCACTGGCACAGAATTCCGGTCATGCGTTGAGAACGTGGTTCAGGGTTCTTCGGATATGCGAACTGCCCTTCACAAAGAAAAAACAGCGATGGCTAAATTATATAAGGAGCGGGAGAAACAAATCGATAAGATTCTTGGAAGTACAGTGGATATGTATGGCTCAATAAGCGGAATTGCAGGAACTATGGCCATCCCTTCAATTAAGCTACTTGAACTGGAAAATGTCAGTCCCGGGGATTTATCTGCCGACCAGGCAATCCAGTAACTATTTAATACAATTTTTAAAAAAATGATGGAAAAGAAACCTAAACCAACTAAAGACCTTGTCTTAGAAGTGCTGAATATCAAGACCAGACTTGATAGCATCAATCTAAACAGGGAGTATGAGATTATTAATGCTTTGAATAGCCAGAAATCCGGAATTATGGAATCGTATGACTGGTCCGATCAGGAAATTGAAGCCAACGGCAAGCTTGGTCTTGCCGATTGCTTCGGAGAAGTACTGATACCTGCCGAATTCGATGAAACCTGGTTTCGGGCTAACTATTTTGTGACCCGCGAAAAACCAATTGCCTGTAAAAAAGGAGATAAATGGGGAATGGTTTTGCCGGATGGGAAAGGAACTATTGTAACCGACTTCCTGTATGACAATATTTTCCTCGGCGAATATTATTCATTCTGGAACTTTATTATCGTTGCGAGGGAAGGCAAATATGGGTTTATTGATATTAAAGGAAATTCCCTGACACCAATAGAATTGGATGAAATTTACCAGCCTGAGAACAATATGGGTCAGGTGCGCAAAGGTGAAAAGTATGGTATTATTTATGGCAATGGTGATTATATCGAACCGGTGTACGATGAAATCAGGTTTTCAGACTTAGAGAACCATTTTCAGGTAAAACTAAATAATCAATGGGGCTATATAGATCAGAGCAAAAACTTCAGACCCGCCTGTAATCCGAAATAAATTACTTAACCATTAATATCTATAAAATGAAAACTTACACACTTCTGCTTACGCTGGTCGCGCTTCTCTTTCTAAGCGGAAACCTTTATTCTCAAAGAATCACTTTTGGAGCCAAAGGTGGAATCAGTATGTCAAATCTGAGGTCTGGGAATTCAGATAATCCTTTGAGTTCAGGCTATTCCTCCAGATTAGGAAATAATTTTGGGATTTATGGACAGTATCATATTTCTAAAACTTTCTCATTTTCCCTGGGATTGGAATATTCTTCACAGGGAGGGTTGAAGGATAAATTCCAGGCTTATCAGATTCCTTTAGATTATGCTCAATATTTTGTCCCCGACGAACTGCCCCCCTACCTGTATGCCAATTTTAAAAAAGAAACAAAACTCGATTACCTGTTGGTGCCGGTTTTGGCAAAACGCAATTGGAAGATAAATCAGAAATTTGCAGTATATGCTGCCGCTGGACCTTACATCGGATTTTTACTCAATGCACATCAGGTGGTTACTGGTTCAGGCCCAATTTATCAGGATCAGGAAAAAGAAACACTGTTGCCATTTTCACCTGAACTCATTGAAGGTAAGGCGGACATTAAAGCCGATTTACATACTGTGAATGTCGGAGTAAATGGTCTTCTCGGGTTTTCTTACCGGTTCAATCAAGAAAATGCTGTGTTCCTTGAATGCGGGGGTAATTATGGATTCCTTTCAATTTATAAGTCAACTGCAAAAGGGAAAAACTACACCCACTCCGGTGTGATAACTGTTGGTTATGCTTTCATGTTCCACGAACGATATAAAAACAGGTACCACAGAACACCTTACTTTAAGTGGTAAACACTTTAATTCATCAATAGAAGATTAATAATCAATATTTTACAAGAAACTAATAGCAAATAAAGATATGAAAAAGTTAAATCTGGTTTTTTTGATCGTGTTTTTAATGGCAGGGTTTTATTCATGTCAGAAACAAGATACTGGTAGTTTGGAGGTACTAAGTATGCAAACGCTAAGTGGGAAATGGAATGTTACAGATACAGCCTCAGTCTACAAGTCGTTTGAGTTCAATACAATGGGAAGTTACATTATTGTGCAGGATACTATTGTAAATCATGATCCTATTTTTGGAACTTACAAGATTATTGATGATAAAACCATCAAACTCTCAGATGGTGGAATTTTAGATTTATCATTGATTGATGATACTCGTTTTAATTTTAGTATGACAACTCAGCAAGCCACTGGAGTATCCATCGCGATAACTTCTATTAAAGCAGATCAATTGCCTATCTCAATAAGAACAGATTTACTCTGCAGGACCTGGCAGATGGACTCAGTCAATGAAAATTCGAGACAAGATACTGCAATAGTAAAGCAAGTTATTTTTTCGCAATCGGGGACTTATTTCGAGAATACTTCAGGTTCATTGATCAATGATGATGTCGTGGCTCAGTGGGCCTGGAAAGATGAAAATGAAAAGACCATATGCTTAGCACTCGATGGAAAGCCAACATGTAATGGGGATAATGAGATTCAGATTGACGTATTAACGTTAAGTAAATTAAAATACTTTAAAAAGGGAGAAATTTATGTTTTTCATCCTTCAACATCGACACCGTAAAATCGCTTGGTTCATTAAAGAGCATGTCTAAAAAGTTAATAAAGAGGGTACTAATCAAGAGATAAACACACTATTTTACTGTTGAATTAAAAATTCTATTAAACAACTTCAAGAAAAAATAAGGAGGATACCCCTTAAATCCTCCTAAAATAAACCTTTAAAAATTTAATTATGAAAAAAAATGAAGATTTCTTAGGACTAAATGTCTCAATATATGGTGAACTTACTAAAGAACGGAAAGATACCCCTGAATTAATGAAATGCATGGAAGATGCAGTTGAAGCGCTAATTAACCAGGAAAAAGGAGCCGACGGTACCTACAAACCGGTTTGCCTGCTTGGGAAAATACAGTCAGGTAAGACGCGTGCCTTCTTAGGCATAATAGCCCTTGCCTTCGATAAGGGAATTAACACGATCGTCATCCTGACCAAGAACTCAACCCTTCTGGGAGAGCAGACGACAAAACGAACCACCGCATTATTTCACTCAATTCCTTCAGGTAATGATGTGATCGTTAATTATATCACCAGCATTGATAAGTCAGAAAGACTGAGTAAGGCACAAATTGGTCAACAACGGATAATCGTCGGGATCAAGCACAACAAAAATGTTAAAAAGGTTTATGACTATATTGTTACGAATAATCCCGAACTGGCACAGCAAAAGATTCTGATCATTGATGATGAAGCGGATATCAGCTCAATTGGTTACCGGGTTGTTCGTGAGAATATCCCTTTTACTTCCCTGCCTGAAGTACGGCAAAAAGAGATCGAAAAGGATGTCTTACTGAAAGGTGGAGTTTTGCCTCAGTTTATTCAGACAGAAAATATCGAAATGCTGAAGGTTGCGCTACAAATCAATTCCTTAAGACAGGCCTTACCTGAACATTACTTTTTGCAGGTAACAGCCACTCCCGCGTCGATCTTTTTGCAACCGGAGAAAATATTACTGGACAATTACAACGAAAACTACTCCATCGAGGAGGTTGAGCAGTCTCCATTGTTGTCCGATAAAACCATTCTGCTTCCGATTCATGAGAAATATGTTGGCGGTGAATTTTTCTTCGGGCAATTTAATGATCCGCAAAGTATGGCTCAATACTGCTATCGTGAGGTAAGCAAAAATGAAACCGAGTTGATGGACATCAAGCGCCGGGACGAAAGACATATCAAAAATATTTTCAAAAGCGGAAACTTCCCCCGTTTAACAGAATTTGTTGATAACCTGCTGCTTGTGGCTGCGATTAATACAGCATGTGTCATTAAGTGCTACAACTATGAAACAGATTTTAAGACAAACCCGGTTGCTATACTTACTGCAATTAAGAACAAACTTGGTGGTTTTACCGCGATGATTCATACCTCTACCCAACAGGAAAACCATTGTTATCAGGAACAATTGGTTAATTCTTATTTGCGTTCTTGCCTTTCAGCTGTTCACCTGAATAACAATGACCAGGAGGAATTATTAAAGTTTAAATTAAAGGGTTATTACGAGACCACCATTCAGGAATCGTACAAGCTCCTTGATAAAACTTCATGCTCAGATCATATGAAGGTGCTGGATCAGGTGGACTTCGACATGATTTTTAACTGTTACCGGGAGATTTTGCTGGCAGGATCTGTAAATGCCTATGTGATTAATGCGGAAAAACAGATCAATGCCAGAATTGATTCGGAATCGGGAGAGCTAAAACGCGATGTGCTGGCAACCATTTACATTGGAGGTCAGTCACTCGACCGAGGGATTACGCTTCAACGCATGGTTGGATTCTTTTACGGAAGGGATCCTCAGACTGCGCAGCTGGATACCACTTTACAACATGCCCGGTTATATGGATCCCGTTTACCGGAGGATTTAATTTTTACCC
>CAINLJ010000210.1 GCA_903850335.1 uncultured Bacteroidia bacterium
CTGTACCTTATTATTATTTAATCATGTTCCAAAGTTATCTGTTTTGAGGTTGGAGTTTCACAACTCCCGATTACTCTGCATTTAAGTTTTTTTATTTTCGTAACGCAATAATAAGCAAGTTAATATCAATTTTTTTTAAATAAATATATACAAACCAAACAAATTCATATGAGGAAGACATTCATATTTATTGCAGTTCTAATAATTACAAGCTCATTTTCCGCACCTCAAAAGACGTGGATAGCTATCGGTGATTCAATTACCTATTTGAATGATCACACAGATGAAACAGGAAATAGAATTACAAAAGGTTATATGACCCGAGTTACAGAAAAATTGAATGACCTAAAATACATCAACCAGGGTCATAATGGATGGACAGCCGGTGGAATAGCCAAAGAAATAGATAATCTTGGATTGACTAATGCGGATATATATTCTGTCTTCCTTGGGACAAATGATTGGTGGAGCGGTCGCTCAGCTGGAACTATAGATGATTACATAAACAATACTGGAAATGACACCTTTTTTGGCTCCTATCGTTTAATTATTAATAAGTTACGAACTTTAAACAAGGAAGCCCGGATTATTCTTGTCACTCCAATGCAACGTGTTAACTTTGTTTATCTGTTTGATAAAAAGAACAATGCGTGGGGTTCGTACAAGGAGAAAAATGGACAGAAACTATCACAATTTGCCGGTGCTGTTTTAGAAATCAGCAAACTTGAAAAATTTGAAGTAGTTGATTTATATAACAATAAAAACCTTCAACTAAAAAATCTGGTTCATTTTGAAAGATTAAAGGATCCAAAGTCAGGTGAATATAAGAAATATAAATACCCGGGGTTTATTGATATTCCGTTTAACCCCCACACAGATGAGTATCCCTATCCTGCAGAGGCGGTTGAGATGACCTATGACGGTCTTCATCCTTCCGACAAGGGGTACGAGGTAATAGCGAACCTATTTTTAAAATATTTTGACAATAACCCCTCCGGATTAACTAATTAAATCAGTGCAACAATGAAAAAGCATAATGTAGGAATTATAATGAACGGAGTAACAGGTCGGATGGGAACAAATCAGCATTTGATTCGTTCGATTTGTGAAATAATTAAACAAGGAGGTGTTAATGTGGGATCAGGTGAAGTTATAATCCCTGATCCGGTACTTGTTGGCCGGGATGAAGAAAAGCTAAAAAAACTTTCTGCTATTACTGGTATTACAAAAATCAGTACCGATTTGGAGGCAGTTCTCAGTGATGCAGAAAATACAATTTATTTTGATGCACAAACTACAGGTCGAAGAGCCGAGGATGTTCGCAAGGCCATAAATGCAGGAAAACACATCTATTGTGAAAAGCCTGTTGCAGTAAGTACAGCGGTTGCCTTGGAACTTTTTGAACGGTGTACCCGGGCAGGTCTGAAGAATGGTGTTGTTCAGGATAAGCTATGGCTACCGGGAATATTAAAAATCAAACGTCTTATTCAGCAGGGATTTTTCGGCAAAATCCTTTCTGTACGAGGCGAGTTTGGATATTGGGTTTTTGAGGGAGATTCTGTTCCTGCTCAACGCCCTTCATGGAACTACAGGAAAGAAGAAGATGGAGGTATCATCAGTGATATGCTTTGTCACTGGAGGTATGTCCTGGATGACGTATTTGGTGAGGTCAGAGCCGTTTCGTGCATAGGTGCCACGCATATTGAAAATAGGATTGATGAGAACGGAAATGCTTATAAATGTACTGCCGACGATTCTGCTTATGCCACTTTTGAACTTGCTAATGGAATTATCGCTCATTTCAACTCTTCATGGGCAGTAAGGGTAAGGCGCGATGACCTCCTGACACTTCAGGTAGACGGAACGAAAGGGTCAGCTGTTGCGGGGCTTAGGGAGTGTTACATTCAACATTACGGCAATACACCCCGGCCAGTATGGAACCCCGACATTGCTCAGCCAATAAATTTCTTCGAGGGATGGGCAAAGGTTCCGGAGCAGGAAACCTATGATAACGCCTTTAAGGCAGAATGGGAATTGTTCCTGAAACATGTAGTTAAGGATGAACCATTCCCATGGAACCTTCTCAAAGGGGCAAAAGGGGTCCAACTTGCCGAAAAAGGGTTGGAAAGCTGGGCAAAGAAATGCTGGGTTGAAATTCCCGAATTAAAACCAAAACTATCATGAGAAAAGTAGCCTTAGTAACAGGAGGAAGCAGGGGAATAGGTCTGGGAATTGCGAAGGAACTGGCGCATAATGGTTTTGATATTGCTATAAATGGTGTACGTCCTTCAGAAGAAATCATGAATGTCTTATCAGATTTAAGGTCGTTTGGTGTACAGGTAATTTATTGTCAGGGGAATGTGGCCTCAGGTGATGAACGGCAAAAAATTCTTGCACAGGTAAAAGACTATTTTGGGAAATTGAATATCCTGGTAAACAATGCAGGAATTGCACCACGCGAACGCCGAGATGTGCTCAACGCGACCGAAGAAAGTTACGATGAGGTGATGGACATCAATCTCAAAGGACCTTATTTTCTTATGCGGGATGCTGCCAACTGGATGATCGAACAAAAACAATCGGATCCGGATTATTCCGCATGTATCATCAATATATCCTCTGTTTCAGCTACTGTCGCCTCGGTCAACAGAGGCGAATACTGCCTCTCAAAGGCTGGGATCTCTATGGCCACCCAACTCTTCGCAGTTCGGTTAGGCGAGTATAATATTCCTGTCTTCGAAGTCAGGCCCGGAATAATTGATACTGATATGACAACGGGAGTAAGAGAAAAATATGACACTCTGATTGAGGCTGGTTTATGCCTGACAAAACGGTGGGGGTCCCCTGAAGATGTAGGAAAAATAGTGGCCTCTCTCTCTCTAGGAAATTTCCTGTATTCAACAGGCCAGGTATTTATGGCAGATGGAGGACTTACAATTCCGCGGTTGTAAAATTCAAAATCCAATGAAAATTAACCGAAAAGATTTCCTGATGAGATCCTCATTTATAACAGCAGGAATTTCAACAGGTACCGGTGCACTCATTAGAGCTGAAGAGCCGGCATCCGGAAAATTAGTTAATAACGTAAGCAACGGGAAGACGGATAAGAAGGAGTTTAAAATAAATGTTTTTTCGAAACCTCTTCAATGGCTTCCCGTTCCCGGGATGGTTAAACTGGCAGCAGAAGCCGGATTTGACGGAGTAGATCTTACAATCAGATCAAATGGCCATGTTCAGCCTGAAAACGTTGAAACTGATCTGCCAAAAGCCGTTGAGACAGCGAATAAAGCTGGTATCACTATTACAATGCTCACTACTTCGATAAATAATGCCAATGATCCGCTTACTGAAAAGGTACTGAAAACTGCTGGAGCTCTTGGCATCCGGCATTACAGAATGGACTGGCTTTATTACGATGCAAATAAATCAATTAGTGATAATCTGATGTTGATTCAGGCACGAATGGGTAAACTTGCTGAGCTGAATGAGAAATATAATATTCATGGCGAATATCAGAATCATTCTGGGAAATACACTCCAGATAACTATTTTGGATCTTCTATCTGGGATTTGTATACTGTTCTAAAGAATATCAATTCACCCTGGCTTGGATCCCAGTTTGACATCATGCATGCGACAGTCGAGGGCGCCTACTCCTGGGAAACTGATTTTAAAATCTTGCAACCATATATTAATTCATTAGCTGTAAAAGACTTCCATTGGTCATTAAAGTCAGGGAAATGGATTCCTCAGGTTGTTCCATTAGGGGATGGAATGGTAGATCTGGCAAGGTTTTTCAGGCTGATCCATCAAACTGGTCTTAAATGCCCGATGACACTGCACTTTGAGTATCCCCTGGGTGGTGCCGAAACCGGAGCAAAAGCTACGATATTGCGTGAGGAAGATTTCCTCACGATTATAAGAAAGGATGTTATAATGCTTAGAAAGTATCTTAATGAATCCTCAGAATAAACTTTCAAGACGACGCTTCGTTCAAATGGCTGTATTAAGTGCAGGTGGACTGAGCGTGTTTGCCCGATGTACAAAAGCATATTCGGACTGGCGTTTTTTTACAGGCTCAGAAGCCAAATTAATGGATGCTCTTGCAGATCAGATCATCCCGCCTGACGATTGGCCCGGCGGAAAGGAATCTGGTGTTACAAACTTCATCGACAAACAGTTGATTGGCCCATATATCCGCTTTCAGGATACTTACCGAAAAGGCCTGAACGGCATCCGTGAATCCTGTAAGGTCCTGTATCAGAATAGTTTCGAAAGTCTGGACTTTGATGAACAAACTCATTTTCTGGAATTGATGGAGGACGGAAAGCTTACTGGCGATTTATGGGCAGGCAATTTTGACCGGACTTTTTTCAAGCTTTTTCGGGATCATTCCATGCAGGCCTATTATGGAAGTTCCAGACATGGAGGTAATAAAGATAACATAAGCTACAAAATGCTCAAACTTGATTATCCCCTGATAATAGGGCAAAATCGTTACCAAAACTGATAATGGAGAATCAAAAAGTTAATGTTGTAGTTGTTGGAGCAGGTGCCGGAGGTGGAGTAGTTGCAAAAGAATTAAGTACAGCAGGAATGTCAGTAGTTCTTTTCGAACAAGGTGGCTGGATATCGTATGATGATCATACGGATGATGAACTTCATTCGGAACGTAACCCGGTTTTAGGTAATTCCTGTGGTCCGGATGATAAACGTTACCGCCGGGTAAATATACATCCGGATGGAAGTCGTCATGTCGTTTTACCGAGTGAGGGTGATTATAACAACATATCGGCCTGTGTAGGCTCAGGAACTGTTACCTACGGTGCGCTTGCCTGGCGCTATATGCCGGAGGATTTTAAGATGAAGACAACCTATGGAGATGTGCCCGGATCGACAATTGCCGACTGGCCGATCTCCTATGACGATCTGGAACCTTACTACGAAAAAGCAGAATGGGAAATAGGAGTTGCAGGGGATGACAGACTGAATCCTTTTGCTCCACCACGGAAAAAGCCGAGGCCTATGCCTCCGTTTACCCATAACAAGGAGGCTACCTTGTTAAGAGATGCTGCAATACGATTAGGATATCATCCGTTTTCGATGCCGATGCTTCGAAATTCAATCCCTTATGGTGGCCGTCCTGCTTGTTACCGGATGCGTACCTGTATCGGTTATGCCTGTCCGGTGGGTGCAAAGGCCGGGACGCATAATACTGTGATTCCCGTTGCCTTAAATTCCGGAAACTGTGAATTAAGAACCCATTGCATTGTTTCGGAGATCATTGTTAATGGTCAGGGCAAGATCACCGGAGTAAGGTATTTTGATCAAAATAATAAGCCTGGAACCCAGCTGGCCGATATTGTAATCCTCTCGGCTTCGGCCATTGAAACTGCACGTTTGTTATTAAATTCAAAATCGGCTTTTTTCCCGAAAGGTATTGGAAATGAGAATGACTGGGTGGGTAGAAATCTTCAGGGGCATGCTTATCCGCATGCTACAGGACTATTTAAAGAAGAGATCTATGACGATTTCGGACCGGGATCTTCGGTTGGGATTTGCGATTTTAATCACCATAATCCAGGCATCATAGGTGGCGGTTACCTGGCAAATTCTTTCATCCGTATGCCTTACAGCTTCGCAGGAGTAAGGCCTCCGGGAGCAAAAATGTGGGGTAAGGAGCATAAGATTTTTCAACGCGAAAATTTCAGACGGATGGCAGATGTTCATGGGCCGTTTCAGGAAATTCCGAATTTCAGCCAGCGTATTGATATTGATCCGGAAGTAAAAGATTTTTGGGGTATTCCAGTTGCCCGGCTTTCGGGTAAGACTCACGAAGAAAACGTCGCAGGATGTACCTTCATGGCAGATAAGGCAGAATTGTGGTTAAAGGAAGCAGGAGCAATTAAAATCTGGAAAGGGTCTGGAATTTCCAATGGGGTCAGTGCCGGCCAGCATCAGGCAGGAACCTGCCGCATGGGTAACGATCCAAAAACTTCGGTAACTGATAAGTTTGGCCGGATTCATTCAACTCCCAATCTCTTTGTGGCTGATGGCAGCCTTCATGTTACAAACGGAGGTTTTAATCCTGCCCTGACAATCATGGCTCTTGGATTTTGGGTAGGTGGTCACATAGCCTCTGAATGGAATAAGGGAAACCGGTTTAAATGAAAATGATATGAGGCAGCATTCAAAACTACACAAATTAATTATACCGGTTATTATTCTATTTCTGGTGGTCATTACCGCATTTGGTTCATTTTATGGTTACTGGGATTCAGCATCACCCTCAAAAACCTGCTCCTCCTGTCATGAAATTACAAGCTCCGTTGAGATTCTTGCGGAGTCGCCACACCGGAACCTGGCGTGCAAGGAGTGTCATGGAACGGCATTCAGCAATGGAATGCACAGTTTGAAGGAGAAAGGCAAGATGATCTTTGAACATATTAATGGCCGAAGTGATGAAGATATAAGACTAAATGAGGCCCAAATCCTTGAAGTTATGAATAACTGCACCAGGTGTCACAAAACTGAACAGGCCCGGTGGTTATCTGGTGGTCATTCAGCCAGATATAAGGATATTTTCTTAAATGAAAAACACAATAAAACTGAGCAGCTAAATTTTGATTGCCTGCGTTGTCATGGCATGTTTTCAGACTTGAATATTGGAGAATTAATTGGGCCATTAAATACATCCGGGCCATGGAAAATAAAAATAAATTCCACGGAATCAAATCCTGTAATCCCTTGTCTTGCCTGTCATCAGATTCATCTTTTAGGATCAACACATCAGAACCCTGATTATTCAAATCCTCAAAATGCTTCCTATAACCGTATAACCCACAACCCGGTTGTAAGTTTTTATAACCGTCACGATAAGACGCATATTCCTGCAGAGAATCTCCCTCTGTTAGAAGTATGGGATTGTAACCGTCCTGTGAATGTTTCCAGTGATCCCATCATGCGTAATTGTATCCAGTGCCATGCGCCAAATGGAAAGCATGAGGCCGGAACCAGCGATGACCGGACGCCACGAGGGGTGCATGAAGGATTTTCATGTACAGCGTGTCATGATCCCCATTCAAACGATGCAAGGCAAAGTTGTGCAAAATGTCACCCGGCGGTTTCACATTGCAAGTTAGATGTTACAACCATGAACACAAGTTATAAAGACCGGCAAAGTCCTCATAATATCCATTGGGTTTCGTGTACTGATTGTCATATAAATGGAAGACCGTTGAACAGGCAAAAGCGCTAAAAGGCAAAATAGTTCTGAATAACAGAGATTAATTCCTTAGGTTTTATGGGTTTTGCAATATGATCGTTGCAACCGCTTGCCAAGGCATTTGACCGGTCTATACTTGTTGCCAGTGCCGTTTGTGCAATAATAACAACCTTTATTAAACTGACGGATCTGACTTGCAGCCTCATAACCATTCATCTCTGGCATTTGTATGTCCATAAGAATCAAATCAATATCCGGATAATTACGACAGGCAGCCACTGCCTCCCCTCCGTTTCGTACATGAATAATTTCGCGGCACTTGTTTTTCACCATTGCTGAGATCAGTCTACCCGAGATTACGTCGTCCTCAACTACAAGCAACTTAATCTTTTCAGGCAGTAAATCGTTTACTTTATCAGATTTATAATCTTTTACTTTATCTTTCTCCATCACCCGGGTTTGACCCGGAAGGATAAAACTAAATTCTGAACCTATACCTTCCACACTTCTTACCTCAATTTTGCTGCCATGTCTTTCTACAAATTCACGGCACAGAATTAATCCTAAACCAGAACTACGTTCACCACTTGTACCTGTCCTTTTAAGAGTATAATCAGAATTAAAAATATATTTGGTCATCTCGTCACTCATTCCAATTCCGGTATCTTTAACGACAATCTGCACTCTGTTATTTTCTTCGGGTATCGCCAAAATAATTACTTTGCCTCCCGGTCTTGTAAACTTTACAGCATTAGTGGTCAGATTACGGATAATTGTTTGAAGCATATTTATGTCGGCCAATACCTCCAGATCATCCTGTACGGACAATTCGATTTCAACTCCTTTTCCCTTTGCCTGTTTGGACAGTACTTTCAGGCACTCTTCAACGACCTGCTTTATCAGATAATTTTGCGGATTAAATTCGATCAGACCGCTTTCCATACGCGACCATTCGAGTAATTGTTCAAGCAGGTTAAATGCATTTTGAGCCGATTCACTCAATTCAACCGAGAGTTCTTTTCTTTCCGCTTCCGAAAAATATTGCCCTTCATCGGCCAGCAATTCCGTCATCCCCATCAATCCCCCAATAGGACCACGCAGATCATGGGCTATGATCGAATAAAATTTATCTTTATCCTCATTTGCCTTCCGAAGTTCAACATTTTTACTTTTAATTTCCTTATCCGCATTTTTAAGTTCCGTTATGTCGCGGAATGACCAGATCCGGCCAAAATACTTCCCATCCTCATCTAAAACCGGTGCCGAGTACCTTTCAATGATTTGTCCGTTTTTTAATTCTATATCATCCTGACTCTTTTCAAAAGGATGATTATTGAGGTAATATACTTTTTCAAGGAATTTATCAGGGCTCAGCATCAATCCGGCAACATAATTCAATATCTCAGAATGATCTCCGGTTTCTAAAAGGTTATTTGGGATATTAAAAATATCGATATAACGCGCATTGTTTAAAATTCTGTAATTATTTTCATCAACAATCAATATTCCCTCTTTAACCGAATTTAACTGAGCTTCGAGTAATGATGACTTCGATACAAGTGACTCCTCAAGCTCTTTTCTCCGGGTAATATCATTAATAAGCACATGTCTTGCTTCTTTTCCTTCTACAGTAATTGAGTGGGCTGTCACCTCAACGTAGATACACTCACCATTTTTCTTCAAATGTCTCCAGGAATCCCTTACCTGAGTGGAGATATCCTTTACTGCCGTTTTATTTTTAATATCATCAAGGACTAAAATCCTATCCTCTTCGGGTCGGATATCGAGGATTGTCATCGAGAGAAACTCTTCCATTGAGTATCCATAAAGATCAATTGCTGCCTGGTTTACCTCAAGAAAGGATAATGTTTCAAGATCATATATGATCATTGGATTAGGGTTATTTGCAAAAATAATCCTGTATTTCGCCTCACTTTCGCTTATTAGGTTCTGGGCATTTATTATCCCTGTAACATCCTTCGAATAACTTAACACCGATTCGACTTCACCCTTACTATCAAATTCGGGTATTAAATCCCATTCAAAATAATAATTTCCTACCCTTGCCAATTCAGTTGAAAAAGCTTTTGAAATAAATACGTGTTCGATCTTTCTCTCCCAGTATTCCTGATCTCCCTTTGTAAATCCCAATTCCTTATGTGTCTTTCCGATAAAATCTTCGGGTCGGTAGTCAAAGTATTTTGATAATGCCGGACTGGCATACAAATGTCTGAAATCCCTGTCAAAGCGCATGATCAGATCATTTGAGTTTTCTGTAAGGGTTCTGAAATTCTTCTCCGATTCCTCCAACGATCGCTGGATTTTCTTTTGACTGGAGATATCCTGAATCAAGGCTACAAAATAATTTATTGAGCCATCCTGCTTCCGTACACAACCAGCTGACATATTTGTCCAGACAACCTCGCCATTCTTACATATATATCGCTTTTCAATCGCATAGGAGTCTATTTCGCCTGCCATTACCCTTTCAAACTGAACCACATCAATTGACAGGTCTTCCGGAAAAGTTAAATCGGCCCAGGTCAGGCCTTTCAATTCCTCCATTGAATAACCAAGGATGCGTAGAAAGGTAGAATTGACTTCCAGCCAGCCTTTATCGAGTGAAGTAATAGCAAATCCAACCAAAGGGAGTTCGAAAACACTCCGAAACCGGGCTTCAATTTCCTGCTGATTAGATTCTTCTTCATTCCGGGGTTTTGTGTTTACCCTTAATTCATGTATGAGATCCGGCAGGTCACCGGACAAATTTTCCAAAGATGATTCTAAAGTCTTGTATTTCCTCTTTAAATCTTCAAGTTCTGAAATAAGCTCCTCTCTGGTTTTTAAATTATATTCCATACAAAAGATAAGTAATTGCAGATTTTTTTTAGGAAATAAATTAATTCCTTAAATCAACCGAACAGAAAAACCCGGCACAATCTCTTGGGTGATTTGAAGCAAAACTAAACAAAAAAACATTACTCACTGCAAAAAATATTTCATTACAGGCGAAATAAAATCGGTATGTAAAAAAATTATACATTTTCTTACATGCCGATTTTAACAAAAAATAAAAGTTCTAAATATTATTTGATACTACCTTGTTTTTTTACTAAGGCCCCAACTTATCAGATAAAGAACCGCTGGAATGGCAAAGACTAACATACCTGGCTTAAGTCCACCGTATAATTTTTACGGTTTTTGAATCTGAAGACGTTAAATTTCCCATAATGTTAGATATTATCGGTTGAAAACTTTGGAATATTTAAATATAATTTTTAAATTAATTTATGTTCATTTAAAAAGAATATCTTTATATTTGTTCGTATTCTAACCTTTCCCAAACCGTCGGTCCTTTCGTTCAATATTTTTATTATCTTTAAGGAAAACTGGCATGAAACTGCTGTTAACAAGTGTTTTGATATTGAAAAATGAATTCAGGAGGTTGGATTGGATTCATGACTATTATTTTGTCTATTTTTTGTACAAGCCGGAGAAGATACAAAAATATTATGATTACATGAATTCAAAATGGGGTCTTAATGTGACCCAATTAAATACATATCAGAAACCCCTGGATTTCCGGAACTGAACATACACACACTATCCAAAGGCTATAAACTCCCGGTAGTGGTAACTGAAAAAAGGTTCAAATTAGTTTCCGTTTTCTCTAAAATGCTTATCTATCAACGTGTTGAGAAGTTCTTTCCTTATAGGTTTAGAAATATAGTCGTTGCAACCGGCAGCAATAGCTTTTCGCTCCTCACCCCTCAGAGCAAACGCAGTTTGAGCTATAATAATTACCTCTTTGTTGAACTGGCGTATTAGACCTGTCGCTTCATAGCCGTCCATTCCGGGCATTTTTATATCCATAAGGATCAGATCGATATCCGGATTGTTTTTGCAAACTTCAACAGCCTCGAGGCCTGAACGTACAATTAATACCTCTTTGGCATGATTTCTGATTATTATTTCAAGGTATCTTTCTGAATCATTGTCATCCTCGGCAATCAAAATCTTAAGAAGTTTTAATTTGTTTTCCACATCTTTGTTTTTTAATGTTAGTTCGGGAATAAAGTTTGTTTCGGGTTTAATATTATATGGAAGTGTAAAGTAGAAGACTGATCCTTCCCCCTCTTCACTCGTTAACCAAATTTTCCCTCCAAGCATTTCTACGTACCATTTTGTGATAGTCAGACCCAGACCTGCCCCTTGTAAGGCTCTTTTATCAAAAATGTCAGCCTGAATGAAGCGTTCAAAAATTGCCTCTTGTCTGTCAGGTGCTATTCCAATTCCGGTGTCCCTGACATAAAATTCGAGAGTATCTCCCTTTTTTTGATATCCAAATTCAATATCACCAGAATCACTGTATTTGAGAGCATTCTTAATGAGGTTAGTAAGAATTGAGAATACTTTCTCAGAGTCAGTTTTTATTACAGCCTCTTCTGAAGGAAGGGAATTTCCTAACAGCAGCCTCATCCCTTTGGCTTCCACCTCGGGTTTAAAGAAGGTATATAAATAATTCAGCTGATCATTGATGTTCGATTCCTCCATGATTAGTTGCATCTGACCCGATTCAATTTTCGAGATATCGATAATATCATTGATAATATTTAGCATCCTGGCACCACTCTTTTCTATGATCCGGATATATTCGAGTTGTTCCTCACCCGAAAGTTTTGGTTCCTTAAGAAGTTCCGCAAATCCTAATATTCCGTTCATTGGTGTACGGATTTCGTGGCTCATATTGGCGAGAAATGCTGTTTTCAACCGATCGCTTTCTTCTGCTTTATGTCTGGCATTTATGAGATCTATCTCGGATAATTTGCGGGAAGTTATGTCCTGAGCAATGCCTGAAAGAAAGAGAGGATTGTTATTTTCATCAAAAATCGTTTCCCCAGCTTCTGCCCAAATATACCGGATGGATTTGTCCGGCATTATAATTCTGTATTCAATAGGTTCTTTTTCTGCAATTTTAGGGGCGTTTGAAGGAAGTACAATATGCAGATCATCCGGATGAATAACCTGTGCAATGGCATCACCCAGCCTACCCGTATAGGAAGATTTATCCAGGCCAAAAATGTTAAACATCTCGTCAGACCAATAGACATCGTTTAACTTTACATCCCATTCCCAGTTCCCTATATGGGCAATAGACTGGGCTTTCCTCAAATCATTTGCCCTTTCATCAGCGAGACTTTTTTCTTTTAAAAGCGACGATTCCAGCTGCTTTCGTTCGGTGATATCATTATATATCGAGAATATAACAGGTTGTTTATTGTACGTAATAATGCGTGAGCTAACAAGGATCGTCTTTAACTTATTATCTAATGTTATGAAGTCAGATTCAAAATTTAAGATATAGCCCGCTTTTTTTAGCTTCCCGATCATTTCCTTTCTATGGTCAGGATAGCGCCACAGGTCAACCGTATTGTAGTGTTCGATATTACCGGCTGTAAATCCAAATAGTTTGCGGGAAGCATCATTTGTGTAAATTAATTTCCCGTCATAATTAACTATAATCACAGCAAATATTGCATTGTCAAGAAGAGCTTTCTGTTGCATCTCACTCTCTTCTGCCCTCACTTTGGCTTCGGTAAGGGCAATTTCAGACTGCTTTCTGTTTGTAATATCCACATCAACTCCCCTGTAGCCAATGAGGTTTCCTTCGCTGTCGAGAATTGGCACTCCGCTAGTAGAAAGCCAGATAATTTCTCCATTCTTACCTATATTGCGATTTAGAAAATCCTTAAAAGAGAGTTTTTGACTGAACACATCTAAAGCAGCTTTTTTTAGTTCCTCCTTTTCATCGGGAATGAAAAAATCATAAAAATGCTTCTTACCAATGATTTCACTTGTGTTATATCCTAACAGGGTCCCTCCGGTTTTGTTGGCATAGGTGTACAAACCATCTAAATCAACCTCCCATATCCATTCCCCCGAATTCTCAGAAATTTGTTTAAACCGTTCTTCCGATTGCTTTAACCTTTTCAGAGCCAAAATATGGTGTGTAATGTCCTCAAAGATTGTAACAAAGCTATTTTTTAAGGAACGGTAAACCGAAACCGAGAAATGCTTTTTAAGAGGAGGGAAATAGGTTTCGAAATGTTTCGATATTCCCGTTTGTGCAACCACCAGGTAGATTTCGAAATATGGAGGCTCATCTGTTCCATATACTTCCCTGCTCGACTTCCCGATACAGGCTGACTTCGGTATCCCAAGTAGCCTTTCAAAGGCAGGGTTTGTCTCTGTAATTATGTAATCCTGAGCTATATTGCTGTCATTGTATTGTATTTCGTGCAAAGCTACCCCGTCAATCATATTCTCAAACAGAGCGCGAAATTTATTTTCGCCTTCCATTAATTCATTCTCTGTTAAAGAATTACTATTGAATTTACTATTGCTCGTATGCGTCTGAGAATTTACTTTGAGTTTCAATTCTTCTATAACCTCTATGAGCTCATCTTTTGATTTGGATAAATAATCCATATATTTGGATTTTCTGTCTGGTACGATTGAATCAGCAAATCTAATAAGAAAATTTTAATGTTATGAATCAGGTCTTAGTCAGATGACTGCGCAAAAGCTATAGTTCTCTTTATAACTCAAACCGCAGATGATGCTTTTTTCATCTTTGCAAATTGCCCGCTAATAAATTCTGTTTTATTTCCAGGAAGCAGAGCCCAAATAACCGCACTTGTCAGAGTACTGTTTACATTAACAGTAAATGGAAGATCCTTTGTGTTGAGAATATAAAGCAATGATAACGCTGTCTGCTTTGGCTTATCACTTAATAATGAGATCCTTCGATTTGCTACTGAATGAAGAGAGGTTTTGACTAATTCGGCGAATCTAATTATATCCCTCCTGTTAAAGGAAAAATCAGCATCCCTGAAATCGGTTATTGTATTAAATTCTGCATTATAATCAGGATCCTGGGTTACAGTTTTATAATGTTCAATAAACTGATCAATTGATACAATACCGTAGAAATAGATCAGAATAATTTGTAAATCTTTTAGAATCGAATATTGAAGAGAACTTTCCATACCAAATTACACGCATTAAAAGCGTGAAATAAGTGAAAAGAGCAGGAACAAAAGTTAGTAAAAGGGAGAAAGTATGTAACGTTTTTATAATATCGTTACATAAATACAAGAAAACTGACTTTTGCACACATGATTTTACGAAAAATAATGTTCACACATGGAAAATTTAATCAGTTACAAACTGTGTGACCACAGCCCCATCAAGGATAACTTTGGGAAATGATCCTTATAGAAAAAAGAGGCTGTATCAAAATAAGCTTTTTATTATGAATAACTTACATTTTATAAGCAATGGTATATCCAGAACCTGTAGAACTCTGATGAGGCCTTTCAAATCTCATATTTTGGAAGGGCTAAAATGAAGACCCAATTACAAGATGAAAGAATAAATGGATCAGATAAAAAAGTTGTGGACATTAATTTTCTTTAAACGATTTGATTGGTACTATTTATATGACAATTTCTTATTCTATTGGATAAAACCTGTTAATAAATGCTTAAAGGTGC
>CAINLJ010000211.1 GCA_903850335.1 uncultured Bacteroidia bacterium
CTTAAAAAATAAATACAAATAAATTATAAAACGAAAAATCATGAATTATATGAATCTACAAAACAGAAAAGTGAATTGGTTGAGTAAAAATGCCATTCTATTTATCTTATCCGTCTTTATTCTTGGAGCTATTCAGGCATCAGCTCAAGTCCCAATATTGGAAAAGAGTTACGACGTATCACGTAAGGCAAAAAATGGATATCTGGCCCATATTGAAACGAATGCGGATAAGGGTACAATTGAAATGATTTATGTTTTATCATCCAGTACAAAGCATAAGGTTAAGTATGAGATTTATACATACGACAAGGATCTAAATTTGATCAATACGATTCAAGAGGAGGAGTTTCTTGACAAAGTGAAAAGTCGATGGTCTTGGTTTAGTTTTAAGGGGGAATCATTTGTTACAAATAGCTTGACAGCCTCGAGCGATTTAGCAGGCAAATTGGTTTTTCGAAAAAAACAGACTACAGGTACCTGGGTTTGGTTAACCGGAACTTATTACAGGCACATAAAGCAGCTTGATAAGGTTAAGCCGAAAACTGAGGATAATATGAAATACTTTTTCACCAGTGCATACGAGATAGAGAGAGACAGCTCAGTATTGGTTATTGCCGGAAAACCTGAAAAGAAGACACACAATGAAACGATGAATTTTGATATCATGAGTTGTGATAATGAGGTGAATATTAATACAGTTGACAAAATTGATTTCCCTTTTCCGCAAAGAATTGTTTTTTCAGCACCTCTTCAGGATGACCAAACAAGTTTATCAAACGATGATCTTCCAAGAGATTGGGTGGTGGTATTTGCGCCAACCGGACTTTACAATAAGGAGTCAGATCCGAAACCTACCAACTATACCTATATTCGAATCTCAACAAAGGGAAAAGTGTTGGAAAAATTCAGTTTCGCCTCTCCTTCAAACGGGTGGAGAGTATTGGGAGCCTACGAAAAGGATAATTCTGTATTCTTGTATGGTTCGGCAATTACAAAAAATCCGGCAAGAGATTATTCAAACGAAGTTTTCAAAAACTTACAAATGGTTGCAACAACCTCTGCTTCAGCTTTAGAAAAAGAAGAGGAAAACAATTCAGGTTCAGGCATACTTGGCGGCATTTCAGCGATTTCATCGATGGGTTCAAGAGACAATGGAAAAACGCAGGATGAGGTGGATACTCCATTGGATGAGCTAAAATACACGAATATACAGATTGGGAAAATTACTAATAGCAAATTTGAATTTTTAACCTCGCCAGATATAGAAGAGTTTGAAAAAAAGCAGGCTAAACCCGCCGGGCAAAAGAAGTTTATAACATTTGATGGTAAGAAATTTGAAATCAATGGAATCTATATCTCTTCTTCCGGTGATATTTTTGTCAGCGGACAGGATTTCACAAATAGCAAAAAAGGACGAATTTATAAGGGGGTTTATATGTTTCAATTTGAGGCAAATGGTAATCTCAAAAAGAACTATGGCGTTAAATTGGATCAATCTAAAAAATCGTCATTTTTCAATAAATCACCTTTGACTTCCGATATGTACATTGCCCAAAATACACTCAGAGAATCGACAGATAAAAAAAGTCTGTACTGGTTAATTAAAGATGTTAAATCCATCAGAGAAGAATCTAATACAAGTTTTGTCTCTTTGTCAACTGTCAGGGTAAAAACAACCTGGACACCTTTGTATCAATATGAATACGGAAATATAAACATAGAAAATGGAGATGTGAGCGAATTTAAAGGATTTGGCGACTCCGAAAAAAAGGAATTCTATCTTTTCCAAAACACAGGTTCCTATCAGATGGATCACTATTTGTATTTCTTCAGCGAAACATTAAATGGGAAACAGATTCTTTTGACAAGAATGGATCTTTCCAAATAGTATCAAAACTGAAGTCTTCTTCGGTCTCCCGGATACAATCCATATCACTTGCTTGCTCTATCGACCTCAAGGGGTCCTGCAACATTTGCAGGGCTCTTTTAAGAGTATTTCAACTTTTTTATTAAAAAATGTGTTTCGTTGCTAATTATTTGAAAACTAAAATTCATAATATGAAACTTGCCGTGCGGGTCAGGTTCATGATGAGCACCCCCCCTAAATTCGGATGGCAAAAATTAGTTCCAGCAGCTTCAGCAAGCATAATGTTTATTGCATCAATCTGCTCAACTGCGTTGATAATGTTTTCATTCATTTCATGTTATCAACAATCTGGGGAAAATGGGAAAATTGATATAAAACAATTTTCACTAAAGGAAACCGAAAAATGGAGGAAAGAACTACTTCTTAACGGAGAGGTCGGTACGCCATGTGAAGAGGATTACATGAAGTGGAATACGAAGAACTCTGAAAGTTATTATGGGCTTCCCGCGGAGATAAGTTCTAAGACCTATGATATAAATGGTGATGGGAAAGATGATATCCTGTTGTTTTTCCATGCCGGTGAATCCTGTACTGGTGGTCATGAGGAGGGCTCGGATTTCGTCTCCCTGATTTATTCCAGTGATAGAGAATACTTGTATAATAAAAATCTACGCTCAAAAATTGAGAGTAAAATACAATATGAGTTTAGGATTAAGACAGACACATTTGCACGTCGGGCAATTTTTTCAATAAATGATTTTAACCGGGCAATTTCAGGTGACTTTCAGTTGTGGACAGATGATGACCCTGATTGCTGCGCAAGTCATGAAGGGACTTTTATTTACAATCCGCTCACTTGGAAGATTGAGCTCAAGGAGCATGTAATCCACTAATTTGCTAAACAGTTTTAGAAAAAACAAGTCATCATAATAAGGAGAGACATTTTAACATATCTATTGCTCAATAGATCCAATAAGTTTGGATTTGGGCATAATCAATTATATGCAAATCAATTAATGAAAAACTTAATTCTTACCATTATTTCAGTTCTGATAGTATTTACATCCTGCAAGAAAACCGTTACTACTTCCAACACCACATCTGTCGCAAAAATTCCGAAGCTGATTCTGGAAAAGAGTGGCTGGCATGTGTTAGGTGGACAGATTATTCCATTAACTGTAGGAGCAACTGCGGTCCAGGTTCAATTTGAGAACGGACATTTCAGCCAGACGTACAAAACGATGTTTTATGCCGATGCAAACACCACTAATTTTGAGTATGCACGTTGCAATATCAATGGCGACTCCGTTTTTATAAGGCGACAAGAAACACCGGTTGAATATAATCCGTTTTTTTACGAGGAAGGTGACAAGTCTGATGTTCGTTATGGTGCCTATTTCCCGCCACAATCGACCTATGGAGCGAGCAGTCATAATACGATTGGGTTATACGGCATAGGCCCTGCTGCAGTTGATGTAAATACAAAATTATTCGATTTTCCTCCAAATATTGGAGGATATCCCTCATCTCCAGGAAAATTTGCCAATCCATATTGGTTTGTATATTGGGATGTTTCAAAGGGTGGCTATTTTGCTTACCGTGTAGGTACAGCTCAAACAATTGATATGGCAGGATTTTATGAAAATAATTATGTGATCCTAAACGGGGCAGGGGGGTTACAGATTGATGAAAATTGGGGGAAAGCAAATCCTGCACATGTGAGATGCTATTTTGCAAGTACAAATAATAATGTCAGTATTTTGGGTCATTCACGTAATTACATAAGCTTTTATACTGCCGACGATGTAAATAGAACAGCGTTCAGAGATTCCACATCGGATTACATTGCAGGTGGTAATATCCTTTCGTGCGCTGATGCAACCAACATCTATTACCTAATCAATAAGTCAACTGTAAAAACTGATGTAAGCCTGAAAAATACAAAATTACTCATGTTGGTATTTGATAAAACAACTCTGAAACTGACTAAAAAGATGCTTTGGAAACAGGATTTTGATGTTATCGAAGATCTTGTAATGATTCCTAACAAAAATCAGCTCTTCCTTAAATCAAATTTGGGTACGAGCGGACTTTTCAGGCTCGATTTAGCAGACTATTCTATTACTAATATTACTCCTCAGTTAGCTGGAGACAATGGAAACTCGATCGCTTCGTTGGCCATAACAACCGATGGGAATAAATTATTTGCAACCGTTGGTTCCTTGTACGCCAAGTACCAGCCGGCAGTAACTAATGTGATTTATTATGAGTAGAATTTTTAACAGCGTTCAGATACGATAGAGTTGCATTTCGGATTGGCGTAGCACTGTTCAGATTTTCATGCAAAGTTCTTTGAAAAGAGTTCATAAAAAGTAATTCATTGTCAGTCAGATACCATGAGAGAATCTGCGCCCTGGAGAGCTTTGAATTTGAATAATCACAATCTAATGTTTGACTTGACTCATTCCATTTATAGCGAATTATCGTTGAGTCATTTACAAGGGTATGACGAAAATCTGATGTGTCAGCCAGTTCCTGGGAATAGACCATTTTAATTATCAAAGGATTGGTTTTTAGAATGGAAGATTCGAGTCTCAATACCCGGAGACCCCAGGGATACTGAAGATTTGAATTTTCAAGTTCATTAAGGATGGGTATTATTTTGTTGTCGGTGTATTTATAGAAATACCAGTTGTACCACCAGATACCCGATCCACTTTCGTAATTCTCTTTATAGTATACAACGGTTTTTCCATCTGCGTCCTTGAAGTGATCCACAGATAAACCGTAGCGATAATTTATTGTATGCTTTGCAATTAATGCATTCGATTTAAAGAAATAGAGGTTGCAAATCTCATTAATGTTTGAATTGTCGATGTAAACTGCAAACTCATTAAAATCATTCTTATGCTGATCAAAGGAAATAAACATAAGTGGAAGTTTATCCTTCTTTAGATATATGCTGTCGGTTTCAAGATTCCTGAAAATCTTTCCGGCGAAAACCTTATCTATGGATTTACTTTTAACCGCTTTTTTCAAGGTTAAAAAGTCATTTGGAGATAAGAAATCGTTTAGCGCCATTTGATTTTTGAATATTGAATCAGAGTGAAAAGATACCCCTGTCATAAAAGTCTCAGAAGGCAACCTTCCAATACTGTCAAGGAAGTATTCTAGTTGGGTATCGGAATATTGAGTTTCTTTAATCTTTTGATTTTGAGTGGAATCAGTGTTTTTCGGAAGTGAGCTAATATGTTTTGGTTGTCGCTGGTGACAACCAATAAATAAGCTAATCAGGAATGGGAAAAGAAAGATTTTCATCAGGGGCATCGGACAGGTTAAATATGCCAGGGGTTATCGTCAAACCTTAATTATCAGTTTTGGTGGACCCCTGTCTATTCATGAATTATTTTGTAAAACTACAAAGTTTTATATACAAACAACTTATAAAAGTTGCCGGTTGAACCGGTTATTTCTATTGAATTTAATTTCTTGAGTAAAAATAATAGACTATGAAAAAATCATTTATTCTAACATCGATCCTGGTTCCAATACTCTTTTTCACCATATCTGGTCAGGAGAGACATGGCATGGGGGCCAACTTTAGCATGGAAACTATTGCAAAAACGCCCCGAAAGGTACAAATGTCGTTCCAGAGTTTTCGGGGTATGCCTGAACAGGCTACTCTTGAACCCTATTGCCCTACTCCAGGTGATCAGGGGAATCATGGAACGTGCGTCGCTTTTGCCAATGGATACGGAATTGCTACACTTTTATATGCTAAAGCTCATAATATTACAGATAAATCAGTTATCAATAAATACATTTTCTCTCCTACATTTCTTTATGAACTGATTAAAGATCCAACCGACCAGGAATGTCAGATGGGAACTGATCCGATAAAGGCTATCGTTTCACTGATAAGTCAGGGAAACGCATTAATTAAGACTGTCCCTTATAATTGTGGTTTTGCGATCAGCAATGAAGCAAAAAATGAAGCAATAAATTATAAAATTTCGGATGGTTCTGTTTTATTCGGTCCTGAAGAATATAAAAAACCTGCAGATGAGATGATCCAACTAACCAAAAAGGCCATTTTGGAAGGCTCTCCGGTATCCGGTGGATTCCACCTTCCCGAAAGCTTCTTCAAAATAAACAGCGACGTATGGATTTCAGATCCAAACGAAATGGACAAAGACTGGAAGCACAATGGACATGCGATGGCTGTTGTTGGCTTTGATGACAATAAAGCAGGTGGGGCTTTCAGGATATTGAACAGCTGGGGTACCAATTGGGCAGATCATGGATATGTGTGGATGCGTTATGTTGATTATACACGTTATTGTATTTTGGGACTACAAATCTTCGGTAATCCTTTAACCCCTGATCCTTCAGAAAATGTCAAGCCTGAGCCGAAACCACAACCTAAACCGGATCCTTCTCCTTACCCCAAACCACAGCCTAAACCAACTCCGGTTGTCAATATAATGAGCCTTAGTGGAAATGTTGAATTTAAATTGAATACAGGTGAAAGTATGCCTGTTAATAAGATTTCGTCCCGAAACCTTATGGTCGAAGAGGATGTTGCTACAAAGGAAGACCTTGTCGCTTACACGATGATGAACAGCTATCCGAGCGGAACAAAATTCCGGTTCTTTATGAATATTGATAAAGAGGCTTATATCTATGCCTTTGCGACAGACCTGACTGGCAAAATAAACCGAATTCTTCCATTTGACGATCTTACTTCGACACATGTTGGCAGTAATAGTATCGTCGCCTTCCCATCCGATACCAAAATCATTAAGATGGACGAAAACAAAGGAACGGATTACCTGCTTATCCTCTATTCTAAATCACCCCTTGATATGAATGGGATGTTGGATATTATGAACAAAACAAAAGGGGGGCTTTCGGCAAAAATAATGGCAGCGCTAGGCGATAAACTGATTGCAAGGGAGAAAATCAAATACGATCCTGCCAAAGTTGGTTTCCAGGTGAATGTGAGCTATGGAGCATCACGCAATCTAACTGTTGAAGATGACAGACAAAACACGGAAGTTGCATCCGGTACGGTAGTTCCACTAATGATTGAGATAAAACACAACTAAATCAAATATGAAAGAAAGAGTCTGCCTTCTCCTATTACTTTTGGTCGTCACATCACCAGGGTTTTCACAAGGTTTGAAATTGGTCATCCCGCGAGGGCACGCCACCGCAGTCAAGAAAATTATCGTCGACCCTCAGGGTAAATTTCTCTATTCTGCCGAAGATAACCAGGTGATTATGTGGGATTTGCACAAAGAAAAGCAGCTTCACTCTTTTATTTGTACCAAAGATATACGAAGTCTGTCGCTTAACAAAGACGCCACACGGTTACTCATTATCTGTGGCAGTTCAGTAAATTGTTATAATACAGTCTCAGGTGAATTGATTTACCACCTTTCCAAGGGGGGAGGAATTACAGGTGGTATCTTTTCTACTGACGAAAGTAAAATTGTCGTTGGGAATTTTGAGAAGTTTGAACTTATTGATTTAACCTCGGGCAGGTCAATGGGCACTTATGGATCAGGTAATTATGGCAATGATATTGTCGATATGGCTTTAATTGGTAATGGGACAAGACTGGTTACTACGGGTGAAAAAACATTGAATGTTTATGATTTTGCATCGATGAAAGAGATTTTCAAAATGACGTTCGAAGATCATGGGAAGGCAGTAATTATCCCTTCACAATCCAGAGTCGTTGTCGGGGGTATCTTCAGCTCATGTTATGATTTGTCAACAGGACAAAAGGTAGCAAACTTTCCCCGTGTAGTAGTAAATAAGTTCATCCTCTCATCCGGTGGAAAATACTTGGCGATTTATGGGGACAATACCAGGTCCTCAAATTTGCCAGTTACTGAAAGCTATTTACAGATTTATAATACGGTTACGTTTAAACTCGAAAAATCGTACGATCATCTGAAGTTTCATTCCATTGAACCTGCTTTTTTTAATGAGGAGGGAAGTAAGATATATTTCAGTAATAATAACGAAATCACCGCATTCAATTACATGACCGGAAAAATAGAATCTGTTTACAGTGGGCTCATTGCTAATTGGATGCTTGATGGTAAAGGAAGTGTGATGCTTGAAAATCTATGGAACTATGGTCAGAAAAAGTATAATCAAAGGGATGAACTGCTGCATATCATCACAGAAGGAACCAATCTTAAAACGCTCGATTTTAAAAGAATGGTCACTGCAA
>CAINLJ010000212.1 GCA_903850335.1 uncultured Bacteroidia bacterium
ACAAGGACCTCAATATATAATCGGCGCCATAAAGCGCCTCATTCATGATTGGTTCCTGGGCATTGATCTGCTTTAAAAGTTTTGATGTCGTCTCAGCCGTATTTATCATCGACCAGGTAACCAGTGGTATTTGCTGGGGGGACATGAAATTGGTGTAGGCAAGATGAGAAAAATATTTGCTGATGTCACCCGATGCGTCGCACCATCCGCCATGTAAATCGACCGTTTTATCACTTCCATAAAGCTGAAGATTTTTATCAGCCTCAAGTTCCTGCGGTGAATTTGAACGCTGATGGAAGAAAAAATTGACTATTGCAGGAATTGCCTTTTTTCCGATTGCCTGCTCATCGATCTTGAAATTGTATGAGGAATATTTTGTACCGTCTTTTCGTATTTCAATTGTATACAAGCCTGGCTTGTCAAATGCAGAGAAATCGGCTTGTGAATAATATACGCCTGGAAACCATTCCTTTATTTCAATTCCCTGCGATAATTTACCTGAAAATACTTTGCCTAAAGAGAGGGCATCAACAATTTCAAAAGATGTTGAGGAAGGGAGAGGCTCATCGCTTTTGATAATTGCCCTTTTGGGCCCCAGCAGGTTAAAGGCTACCTGGTTATTTAAAATTGTGATTTTCTGACTTAACGAGTGGTCCAGATCAAGTTGCTCTTTATTTGGAACCGGAGATGCAGCCCATAGAATCGCATCACGCATCAGGATTGCAAAATTGGGATCCTTACAAGCTGAAACATCGTGACCTATCCCGATATAAATGGCCCGGTCGTAATCGGGATTTGTCCAGATCATAGGGTGGTCTCCCATGGGTATCACCTGCTTATATGAACTCTCTTTTGCCGTTGCCAGCACATGGACATTCGGTCTGGGGCTCTTGTCAAACTCATACCACTCGTCATAAAAACTAAAGGATTCCGGAAGATTCTTCATTACCGGGTGAGTACGATCTTCAACCTCAAGAATTCCTGTTTGCTTTGACGGATGAGGCGTATAAACAATTCCACCCATCAATTTTTCAAACCATTGCCAATACGGGGTGTTTGAACCAAGAAATTGTTTCCCTGTCAACCCTGCAGCATGAACACCTATCCACCCTTTCCCTCGTGATATAAATTGCTGCATTGCCATCTGCTGACTCCTGGTCATATCAAAAGGGGCCAGATGCAGCTGAATAATTACCTGGTAACGGCTAAGATTTTCTTCATTCAGAGTTGTTGCGTCACGCGTAAAATCAACCTGGAAATTATTTTCAGTTCCTATATTTTCGAGAAAAGCTTTCGATTGAATTATCATTGGGTCATGATCGGGATCAGCTGAGGCAACAGCTAAAACCTTAAAACCTGGATGCTGAGCATTGCAATTATTAAAGCTGATAAAACAAAGAATAACTATGAGGAAATTAAGGAATATCTGATCCTTGGTTTTCATGTACATACTGGTTAGTTTATAAAATATTTTTGTCAAATTAAATTGTAACTTTTCTGTTTTAAATTTAAATCTGCATTGAATAAAGTCCAGTCCGCCCGGTAATAAATAGTGTTGTCTTATCTTTTCCTCCCAATGCAAGTGAAGATGGCCTTTCAGGTATATGGATCATACCAGTTTGTTTACCTTTAGAATCAAATTCCCCTTTTTCAACGAAATAGGTTAGGTTTGAAAGGTATCCATGTTCATCAACACTGAGGCGAACGGTACGCTTGTTATATTCGTCGCACGCAAACAAATCTTATCTCATTTCTGACATGATGTTCGGCAGATAACGCGTAAATCTGCGATGGTGTTGAAGTATTCGATACATAGATCCCGGAAGTGGCATAGGTGCTGGCCGTCCAAATATTTTTAAATGTCACGCCTCCACCTTTGGTGATCCACAAGCTCCAGTATTGTGTGTCCCATGCAGGGTCAATTCCCTGAACCGGTGAAGGTTTTTTACCTGGGTCGCCATAGCCGCGCCAGGGGACATAAGGTCCTTTAGCCATTGACCCATGACCACCAACAAATTTCACATCATTCATCAATGATTTTTCGCCCGCCATCCATTTGAAGGCTACGGCGCGGTAGTTGTATTCCCCTGTTGAAAGACCAATTCCGCTAAATATGTTTTTTCCTCCTTCCGGCGCTTCAATCATGGAAGCAGGTGCTCCAAAACCGCTGAATGCAGGAGTGCTTTCTCCTGGCAGAAACTGGGTAGCAATGGGATGCAAACCGATCAAAAAGGTATTCGGCTTTAGATGAATAGTTTCACTGATCCTGTAAATTCCTTGTGGGACATAAATTACCTCATTATTATCAATTGCATACTGAATGATTTTAGTGTCGTCAGTCTGCCCGTCCCCTTTGGCACCTAGTGTCTTAAGGTTCACTCCAGCCTCGATTGCGGGTAATACGGGAATTGATGATTGTAGAGCCGGAGGTAATTTACTCAGAATTTCAGTATCGCAGGTGGTTTCCATCCCGGGTGTTTTGTCAAGGTCGTTTATCTGTAATCCATAAATGAACTTCTTTAGGTTATAGGTTTCATCCGGAGCGGTAGTCTGCCTATTGCTTTTCTGATAGTTTACCAAAACTGGAACATGCTTGCACACTATATTCCGCAGATTGATCTCCAAATTTGCATTCTCCTCATTATCGAATGAGATCGCAGGGCCCTCTATGTTCTCAATGCGGCAATCCTCCATGAAAAGCTTTTCCCGGAAATTAGACTCCACCTCAATTACACTGGGAACATTCTTTACGGTCATCCGGATAATCGTAAGTCCTGCTTCCCGGGTTTTTATAGCTGTCTGAGTATCGGATAGTTTCTTTTTATAGATTGATTCACTGTGGGTTACTTCTGAAATTGCTTGAGAAATTACAGATAGAAATAAAATAAGATGTAAAATAATATGTTTGAATCTCATGGCTTGAACGATAAAATACCTAATTAGAAATTGAAAGGCGAGAGCCTGATATCTGGTTCAAAATTGCTTTAGTTATCTCTGATGTTCTTTGTCGCAACACCGGATTGATTTGGTGCAAAAAATGCTGAAATAAACCTGGAAAACGCAATACTAAAAAATGAGACTTTTTTCACCGGGGTGATCCGCGCCCTGTAGTTTAAAAGGGAATTCTCCAGATAAAGCTGATCTTTCTCGAAATTGTTCTTATAAGCATGCCATAAGGCCTTAAGCTGGAAATAGGTATCGCGGTTTTCTTCAGATTTTGCGAGCCATTTGAGAATATTCTCAGTTTCTTCAGGTGTGCTTGACCCCTGAAGGTATTTTAAGATCTGGTAATCGTCTATCTTAGGATCGCTCATATTGCGTATTTTCAATATTGACGAACGTAACGCAAAAAACCACTAAGGAGATTTTGATTTTATTTTAGATAACAAAATTAGATCAGACAAAGATTGCCATCAACCTTGAAAGTTTCTTTCGCAATGTTTTCAGCGCGTTGGTAATATGGCTCTCAACAGTATTAACCGAGATATCCAATTTTTCACTGATCTCCTTATTGCGGAAATCCTGCAAAAAGCTTAATTCAAAGACTTCGCGACATCTGGCCGGCAAAGAGTCTATTGCTTTATTCAATTCCTGACTCAGATCGTTCAGGAAAAGCTTTCGGATCGCCTCATTCTGGTCTGAATCAAAATAACTTAGCTCAGCTTGTTGTAAATCAATTTCAACCTGAGTAAGATGTTTGGAATGGATATTTTGCTTTTTGATCATACTTAGGCAACGCTGATATACCGACCTGAACAGATAAGCTTCAAGTGAAGTATGAATTTCAATTTTCAGACGTTTTTCCCATAAATAAACCAAAACATCCTGAACAATATCCTCTGCAGCCTGTTCAGAAACGAACAATTGAGCATATTTTCGCAGGGAAGGGAAATATTTTTTGAAAACAGCTTCATATTCAATTTCTGAATAGCCGCTTCCAAAAATCTCAATTGATTTAATCCCGTTTTTTTGCATGCCGGATTTATGATTCTTCAAATGTACAACTAAAATATTCGGATTTCTAAAACAAAATTTGATATCAGGAAAAATGAAGTTTCAATAATCTAATGTTCAATTTCATCTACGAATACTCTCAACGGGGTATTTTCGGGCATCAGTCAGCACTTAAAAATGGCGAATATCTAAATATTCCGAATTTTGATCTCTAACCAAACCTATTTCCTATAAGAAATTTCGATCATCAGTATTTGCGTAAATTTTATAATTTTATATCGAATTATAAGACCACAATCTTGAACACAATTCAGTTGAAACAAGAACTATTCAATAGGAAGAACTGCTTAAGCAAGCAATGAAGGAAAGAAAGGATTTCGAATTACAAAGCAAAAATGTACATGTTTTAATAAACAAGATTTAATACTATATCTGTTAAATCTAGTAATCAGGCAATGAGAAAATGGATAATACAAGAAGAGACTTTTTAAAAGCAGCAGCATTATCAGGTGCCGGAGCACTGTTATTACCCGCTTTTGCAAGTGGATCTCCGAAGAAAAAAGCAGCTCGTAAGAAGCATGCAATTAAATTAAGAGAGGGAGCGATCATCTTATTTCAGGGTGATTCGATAACAGATGCCGGCCGCGACAGGAAAAATTCAGAATCCAATAATACAGATGCAATCGGTCATGGTTATGCACTTTTTGCAACTGGTCATCTGCTTGAAAAATTTGCTGAGAAAAGATTAAAAATATTCAATCGCGGGATCAGCGGGAATAAAGTCTTCCAGCTTCGTGAGCGCTGGGATGAGGACTGTATCACCCTGAAACCTGATGTTATAAGTATTCTTGTTGGTGTTAACGACTACTGGCATACACTTGACGGAAAATATAAGGGAACTCTTGATAAGTTTCTTACAGATTACAGGGAGCTGCTCAAGTATACGATGCAAAAACTTCCGGAAACACAACTTATTATTTGCGAGCCCTATACACTTAAAGGAGGAGGTGCCATCAAACCGGAACAATGGTATCCGATGTTTGATGAATACAGAAAAGCCACACGATTATTAGCTGAAGAGTTTAATGCGGTTTATGTCCCATTCCAGACCAGCTATGATAAGGCTGTCAAAAGAGCGGCTGACCGTTATTGGGCGCCTGATGGAATTCACCCAGGTCTTCCAGGTGCAAAATTAATGGCAGGAGCATGGCTTAAAGCAACTGGATTACGTAAATCAGGAAAGAAAAAGAATAAAAAAGAAGATAGTGACCTGACATAAAAAAATTTGGGATCATCGGACGTAAAACTCCGGATCCCAAAAATTAACTTAAGGTCATACCTAAATGACCAGATTACAACCTCATTTATGAGAGTGAAGACCGACCTTGTTCCCTTCAGTATCGACAAAAAAGGCCATATATCCGACCTCATCACTAATAAACGTCTTACCCAACACCACCTGACCGCCTGCTGCTTCAACCTTGCCCAGAGGACCTGCAAGATCAGGATTGCCATTGAGATAAATGAGTGATCCCACAGCTCCTGGAACATGCATCTCACTCTCCACCAAAGCACCGGAAACTTTGCCTGTAGAATCGTCTGTCGGGAAAACTACCATTTTCATTCCATTCATGTCGATAAGTGCCATATCGGCATCAAATACTGTGTCATAAAATTTTTTAGCCCTTGAAATATCGGCCGCGGCAATTTCAAACCAATTTAAAGCGTTTTCTGTCTTTTCCATATGAATAAAATTTAAGTAATACTGTTACATCATAAGTAACCATCACCTGCTATAATTAGTTTCCTGAAAGCCTTAAAGAATACATTACAATACTGTGACAAAAAATAAATATCCGAAAAATCCTAAGAGAAGATCACAGGAACATAAAATGGGAAACAGGAAATACCGATGTGAATAACAAATCTTCCCAAACAATCTAAATTAATAAACTGATTTACTGAACATTAAAGTTCTCATAAATCATAGTGTTGATTTATTCAACAGTTGTATAGATTATTTACACCTAATGTAAGTAGTTGATTCATTAGTATTTAAATCATTTCGACAGATAATGTGTTGATTTATTCAACATTTGCATTGTTTAAATCTTATACATTGTCTTTGTATAACTCTGATTTTCTGGTATTTAAATCATCCAATTTCTTTGGCATTAAAATTGGTTAAACCATATTGTCATTAAAAATGGAGAATTATGAAAACCAGGATCATTTTAATCATCGGAATACTGCTTCTTAGCGGAAGTCTTGTAAACAGCAAAGAATCAGGAAAAACATTGAGTGAATCAGCAAAGGGAAACTTTACTGTTTTTTCTACACCTGATTTGAATTCACTAACTGTCAGGTTAGTTAACGAATACAAAAATTTAAACCCGGGAGTTATTGTAAATGTAAAAACCCAAGATGAAACAGAAATTGCGGGATTACTTCAATCATCATCAGACATTGGTTTCATAACAGATCAGTCTTTATCTGCAATGAAAAACCTGACTCCATGGAATATGGTGATAGGTCGTGACGTGATTGTTCCGTTAATGCACAAATCCAATCCACTTAGAGAGGAGATATTCTCAAGAGGGATAAGTCCCGAAATGTTTACCAAACTCTTAAATAATCCTGAAATCCAAAGTTGGGAGGCACTTCTTGGTAATTTGCAAAAAAAGGCAAATCTTCCCTTACATTACTATTTTGTAAACGAACCATCTGTAATCAAGGCGTTATCTCATTTTACAAACAGCCGTCTCCTGAATAAATCCGGGTATACTTTAACAAAAGAGACAGACCTGATTACAGCCATTGAAAATGATCCTTTTGGCATTGGTTTTTGCTCATTGAAAAGCGTTACGGAACAAACATGCAAATATCCTGAATCAAAAATTATTCTGGTGCCTGTCGATAAAAACGGAAATGGAAAACTGGATTATAACGAGGCAATCTATGAGAACACCGGAACTTTTGCACGTGGAGTCTGGATTGGAAAGTATCCAATGGCACTTTCAGGGAAGATTTATTCTGTTGCCTCAACAAAACCTACGGGTGCTTCTGAAAGAACATTCCTGAAATGGGTCCTCACCGATGGACAGCGGTATTTGACATCAAGTAACTATAGCACACTTGTACAAAATGAAAGGGAATCCCAATTAAGCAAAATAGACGACAATCAGCCCATTAACAATAATCCTTCCAATCCGGGATCTTCACTAAAGTTTATCCTTTTCATCCTAACTGCAATTGTTATTACAATGATAATCATGGAAATTGTTGCCAGACAATATAGAAAGAAAATACAAGTTAAACCTTCTGTTGCCACCTTACAAGCAGCATTTAATGAAGGAGATACAGACATTCCAAAGGGATTTTATTTCGATAACACACATACCTGGACTTACATGAAAAAAGATGGGATCGTGAAAGTTGGTATCGATGATTTTCTTCAGCATGTTACCGGCGCGATAACAAAAGTGGAAATGAAAATGGCAGGTGAATATGTAAAAAAAGGAGAATATCTGTTCACTCTGATTCAGAAGGGTAAACAATTAAGAATCTACTCACCCGTGACAGGTAAAATTATAGAAAACAATACAAATCTAATAACCAACGCCGGATTGCTCAATACCTCTCCATTTGAAGAAGGATGGATTTACAGGATCGAGCCTGCAAACTGGATCATCGAAATTCAGTTCATGAATATGGCAGAAAAATACACGAATTGGATCAAGGGAGAATATACAAGGTTAAAAGATTTCTTCGAGGCAGCCGTAAGAGTCCATGTTCCTGCATTCGTAATGGTTTTGCAGGATGGCGGAGTCCTTAGAGACGGTATCCTTTCGGAACTCGGCCCTGAAATCTGGGAAGACTTCCAGACTAAATTCATTGACTTGAAGTAACACTATATCCAAATTAGATATGTCCTCTATCCATAATAATTTTAACCTGCAATAAATTAACTGTCATGGGTTTAAAACGTAGAAGCTTCTTAAAGATGCTGGGAGTTACAGGAATAACACTAGCGATAGGAGAGAAAACGAACGCAATGACTAAGGGCACCGCAGACGTTGAATTTCATGGAATCCTATATGATTCAACTCGTTGTGTTGGGTGTCGCACCTGCGAATATGAATGTGCATCGGCACATAAACTACCTGAGCCAAAAGATAAAATAGAACCAGTGCGTAAGACAGACGAAACGTGCAACACTGTCGTAAATACATATAAAACCGATAAGGGTGAAGTGTTTATAAAAAGACAATGTATGCATTGTAATGAACCGGCCTGTGCCGCAGCCTGTCTTACCAAAGCGATGCATAAAACAGAAACCGGTCCTGTAACATGGGATGGCAATAAATGCATGGGTTGCAGGTACTGCATGGTTTCTTGTCCATTTGACAGTCCAAAATTCGAGTATCACAGTTCAAATCCCAAAATTCAAAAATGTGATATGTGCTTTGACAGGATGAAAACAGAAAAAAGTACGGCATGTGTCGCAAACTGTCCAAATGACGCACTCCTCTATGGGAAACGGAGAGATCTTATCAAAGAAGCGCGTCGCAGGATTTATGAAAAACCCGACCAGTATGTCGACTATATTTTCGGAGAACACGAAGCCGGTGGTACCGGATGGCTGTACCTCTCCCCCGTTCCTTTCGAACAGTTAGGAATGAACATGAAACTTCAAAAATCATCTTATCCCGAATTAACAAAGGGTTTCCTTTATTCTGTTCCCTCAGTATTTGTCCTTGTACCAACATTACTCTTAGGAATTCATCAGGCAACAAAAGATAACCGCAAAAAAGAAGAGTCAGAAAATGAATAACCGGCAAATTATCCTGGAAGCCGATGGAAAATCCATCTGGCGGTTCATCTTCAGTGAGATGAAACCAAAGGGAAAATTCTTAACTCCCTTTAATCTGATTTCCATTCCAGTTATTTTATTGGGAATGGTGCTTATAGGCTATCGTTTTATCTTTGGTATTGGCTCAATCACAAACCTCACTCAGGATACACCCTGGGGACTGTGGATTGGATTTGATGTGGTAACAGGAGTGGCTTTTGCAGGCGGAGCATACGTTTTAACATTCATGGTTTACATCCTGAATATGAAGGAATATCATTCAATTGTCAGGGTGACCGTACTAAATGGGTTTCTGGCGTACGTATTTTACGCGGGAGCATTATTGCTCGATTTAGGTCGTCCATGGCATGTTATCAACCCTGTTATCGGCAACGGTTTCGGCACAAGCTCCGTTTTATTTCTTGTAGCCTGGCACTTTTTATTGTATATGATAGCCCAGTTGATAGAATTCTCACCGGCAATAGCCGAATGGCTGGGTGCCAGAAGAGCCCGTAAAATACTCTCAGGAATGACTATGGCCGCCGTAATCTTCGGAATAACACTCTCCACCCTGCACCAATCCGGACTGGGAGCCCTCTTTCTGATGGCAAAAGGGAAAATTCACCCGCTTTGGTATTCAGAATTTATTCCGGTCATGTTCTTTGTTTCCAGCATCTTTGCAGGACTTTCAATGGTGATATTCGAAGGATCTATAAGTCATCGCGTATTTTCAAACCAGATCAGCGATAAGGATCATCATGCACAAAAGGGAATCGTACATGGATTATCAAAAATATGTGCAGGAACGATGTTCGCCTACTTTTTCCTTCAGTTACTTGTCTTTATTCATGAACAACACTGGACGTTGCTGAATACTCCAATGGGCTATTGGTATCTTCTTGAGATGCTGGGGTTTGTGCTATTTCCAATGACCCTTTACTTTATCAGCTACCGGAATTTCAATTTAACACTAACCAGAATTGCAGCTGTCATTACAATGCTTGGGGTTATTCTGAACAGACTAAACGTTTCTGTAATCGGCTTTAAATGGGAAATGGCAATACGTTATATTCCTTCATGGATGGAATTTGTAGTTACTATGGCCGTAATATTTACGGAAATCTGGATCTTCAGGTGGGTGATAAACAGAATGCCTGTCCTGAGGGATTCCCCATCCTGGGTAAAGTCAAATGAATAAATTAACCAGTAATCACATTAAACCGCGATTACATAAAAATTAAACATATGGACGGATTTACTTATTCTGATATTTTTGCAACCAAAGGGATAGAATACCTTGTGGTTATTACCTTCCTTATCCTGCTGGTTCCATTTTGGCTCGCTTTGAACAAGCAGCCTAAGATTGTAACTCAATTACGTAATGCTCTTGGATCGATCTCATTCCGAAGATTGAAAATTCCACAGGGTCTCTACTATGGGAAAAACCATACCTGGCTGTTTATGGAAAAATCGGGCGATGCCAGGGTTGGTATTGACGACTTGCTGATTCATCTTGCGGGAGAAATAAAATGCATCATTAAGGCAAGCCCTGGAGATGAAATTAAGAAAGGTGAACTTCTTACTGAATTGATTCAGGAAGGCAAAAAACTCCGGATTCTGTCGCCTGTTACCGGAACAATAACAGAAATAAACAGTTCTGTTGAAGAATCTCCGCAAATTCTTAATGACGATCCTTATGGAAGAGGATGGATATACAAGATAAAGCCTGTAAATTGGATTTCTGAAATCAATGATTGTTATTTTGCCTCCGCTGCCTCCAGCTGGTCTCAACAGGAACTTGAAAAAATCAAAAATTTTCTGGCGGGTTCAAATCAAAAAAAGTCACCGGAATTCTCTTCAGTAATTTTACAGGATGGAGGTGAATTATCTGATCATGCCCTATCGGGTTTCTCTGCAACAGTATGGAATGAATTCGGTGAGGAATTTCTGGAACGCCCCCTGGGTACGTAAAGACTACATCCGAAGGGAATCCTGTCGTAATTATATTCTAAATCTGATTTTTAGACATGTGAAATATATTTTAAAACTGTTGTTCAGGCAACAGTTTTTTTCGTAATTTGCAGGGAAATAGCAATACCTGCCAACAAGGGAAACAGATGTTTTTCAGAAAAAAGCACAATAATAATACAGGCAACGTAATCCTTAAAAATTACGTCAAATTCAGATCGTCTATTTATGGAAGGGTTGTGTTTATAATCACCTGTCTTTCCATATTTCTTTTCGTATCATTCAGTTTGATATTTCGGTCTGTCAACGAACACTACCTGAATACGCTTATCCGACAGAACGGGAACAATATCGGATCAATCGTTGAAGGCGCATTGTATCATTCTATGCTTGAGAATGATAAAAGCTCACTGCGAAATACATTGGATGTAATAAATACACTTCCCGGTATTGATGAAGTAAATATGTACGATAGCGATGAGGATCTGGTTTACTCATCGTTTGCCACCGATACAGATAAAAAGCACAGCGATCCCAACTGTAAAAGCTGTCATCCGAATATCAAATCGATGTTTTCCCAAAAGGAGAAGTCCTATAAAATAATCAATGTTAACAGCGATTGCGAGATGAACATTAACGATAATGGGAGTCGGCATCTATTGATTAAATCACCTATTCTGAATGAAAAATCATGTACAACCAGCTCATGTCATGCACATAAAGAGTCGGATGTATTACTTGGATCACTTGTAATCAAAATTCCACTTGAGTCACAGGATGCAGTCATTCAGAAATCATCGACTGAATTTTTTCTCCTTGCTATATTTGCAACCGCCGTTTTTGTCCTGGTTCTGCTGCTCTTCACCCGGAAAAAAATCAAGGATCCTCTGAACGCCTTAATCAATGTCAGCATTGCCGTAGCCAATGGGGACAAGAGTACCAGGGTTGAAATTAAACCAAATCAGCTTGACGACATGCGCATGGTGTCTCAGGCGTTTAACGACATGCTCGACAATCTTCATACCGCTACAATTGAATTAGAGAACTGGTCTCAACAGCTTGAATATAAAGTTCAAAAAAAATCTGAGGAGTTAGGTGCCGCACAGCATGAACTAATCCATGTAGAGCGACTGGCATCACTGGGAAAACTATCTTCCTCCGTGGCACACGAAATAAATAACCCCCTATCCGGAATACTCATTTATACAAAACTTCTATTGAAACAGGTAGGCAATCCTGAACTTTATCCTTCAAAAAGAGATTCAATGCTGAAGCACCTTAAGCTAATCGAGAATGAGACAAAGCGTTGCGGAGACATTGTTAAAGGATTACTTGACTTTTCGCGAAAGGATCAGAATGATTTCGAACCTAAAAATCTTAGCGAAATACTCCGGGAGACCTACGAATTAATGTCACATCCAATCAAAATGGCCAGTATCCGTTTCGAAATGGAATTTAATGCCGTTGCAGACCTGATTTACTGTAATCCTAATCAAATCAAACAAGCCTGTGTTGCACTTCTTGTGAACGCGTCGGAAGCAGTTCTTGAAAATGGCGAAATATCAATAAAAACCCTTAATCCGGACGACGACAATGTCACTTTTGAAATCACGGATAATGGCCAGGGGATAGCAGAAGAAGATAATCCCCATATTTTTGAACCATTCTTCTCAACCAAGCGAAATGCAAGTGGAATAGGACTTGGACTCTCAATAGTTCATGGCATTGTTCAAAATCACAAGGGAAAGATACAGGTAAGGTCATTGTTAGGAAGTGGCACAACCATGTCGGTAACGTTACCGCTGATAAAAAATTAAGGAGGATCACCAATGAGTAAGAAAATTTCCATTTTAATCGTTGATGATGAGGAATCTGTCCGAGACTCATTATACAACTGGTTTATTGAAGACGGTTATCATGTTATGACTGCAGAACAGGCTAAAATGGCACTGACACTCCTCGAATCAGAACACTTTGATATAATTCTTGCTGATATTAAGATGCCGGGTATGGATGGATTGGAGATGTTAAGAAGGATAAAAACAATCAAACCTGAGGCAATAGTAATTATTATGACGGCCTTTGCAACTGTCGACACTGCAGTAAAAGCCTTGAAGGATGGAGCCTACGATTATGTAACAAAACCCTTTGATCCCGATGATCTGACCCATCTGATCCGAAATGCAACCAAACAGATTTCTTTGGAGAGCGAGAACGACAGCCTCAAAAAGAAGGTGATTACGCTCGAAAATGTAGAAGATATTATTGGAATCAGTGAGCCCATGAAAGATTTGTTACGCGAAGTAGAAAGTGTCGCCCAAACAAATTCCTCAGTAATTATCACAGGAGAGAGTGGAACAGGCAAAGAGCTCGTAGCCAGGGCGATTCACTCAAATTCTCCAAGAAGGTTTTTCCCATTTGTGAGTGTCCATTGTGGTGCTTTAACTGAAAGCTTGCTTGAAAGCGAGTTGTTTGGCCATGAGAAGGGTGCGTTCACAGGTGCCATGTACAATCGTAAAGGCCGATTTGAGATGGCTGACAGTGGTTCAATATTTTTAGATGAGATTGCGACAATATCATCTAAAATGCAGGTCGAACTTTTACGCGTTCTGGAATCAAAAACTTTCGTTCGTGTCGGAGGAAACAAGGAAATCAGTTCAGATTTCAGGGTGATCTGTGCAACAAACAAAGACCTTAAGACGATGGTCGAACAAGGAACATTCAGGGAAGATCTCTATTACAGGCTTAATGTAGTAAATATCCATATTCCCCCGCTACGTGACAGGCTCGCAGATATCCCATTGCTTGTTGACTATTTTATAAAGAAATATTGCATGTCAATGAATAAGCCCCCGGCATCTATTGACCCGACCGCACTAAAAAGATTACTGGAGTTTAATTACCCTGGAAATATCCGGGAACTTGAAAATATGATTGAGAGGGCAATCGTCGTTGGCGATGGAAAACGCATCACACTTCGTGACCTTCCAATGGAAAAGACCATCGTGAACAATTCAACAGAAAGTCTCGATGATTTCGAAAAAGCGTTTATACTTCAAATTCTTCAAAAATACAGCTGGAACATTTCGCGTACGGCAAAGGCACTCAAAGTTGACAGGGTTACACTATATCATAAAATCAAAAAATACGACCTGAAACCCGCCAATTAAGGAGAGTAACCTATTGATTAATTAACCTAATCATGAGTCTGCCAATCATTACATTAGTCTCGTTCGGGTTTTTTGAACAGGATTTTCTGGAGGAGATTTCCGGGGCAGTGAAGTTGGAATTCAACTGTTTAGTAAATCACAGGGACGGCCGTGTTGATTTAAGCGAGTTTTATGATCCCGCGCGCAGACAGTACAATGGTAACAGCCTTTTAAAAATGGTCGATAACCTATCCCACCCTGACTCGTTCAAAACCCTGGGGATATTTAATGTCGACCTGTACATTCCAATTCTGACTTTTATCTTTGGACAGGCTTTCCTGAATGGTCGTACCGGGATTGCCTCGATCTACAGGTTGTACAACGAACGTTACGGGATGCCCAAAGATGACAGATTACTCTTTGAACGTTCGAAAAAAGAGGTAATCCATGAATTAGGCCATACTTTTGGTCTGTTTCATTGCGACAACCCAATCTGCGTGATGCGATCAAGTACTTACCTGGAAGACGTTGATCTGAAAAAATCGCATATTTGCCAAAAATGTAGAAATAGCCTGGAAATCTCACAAAATGTTGTGGCAATATGAATGGCTGGAGTACTCAGGATTACAGGATGATCAGACAAAATGGTAAATGGGTATTTCCTCTTTTTTTGAAGCCAGGAAAATACAGGTATAAATTCCTTCTGGATGGCACCTGGATTCCGGATCCTAAAAACACACTCTACGAAGCCAATGAGTACGACACATATAATTCGGTGATATGGATTGAGTGATGACTGATCATTCCCACTCAATTATTTGTATCTTTGTATAGATCATTTGCAAAATAAAAATATCGAAGAAACATAAAGTAACGCATTGTAATTTAAAATATTAACATAGCATTTAGCTATTGTTCGCGCCCTCAGAAACCTCGGAAATTTCTTTTAGCGAACCACAAGAATAGATTCAATGAGCAAAATGCTCGCGCCAAACGGCGTGGGCTTTTGACTTATCATTCTTGTGTGGCCACCGAGGGCCCTGAGGGCGGGTAAGGATGGGTTCACGCTTTTTTTGTGGATTTTTCTTACCTGTTCATACGGCCAAATGCGCTACTCCAC
>CAINLJ010000213.1 GCA_903850335.1 uncultured Bacteroidia bacterium
CAGCGAAACTGGAGGCAATGAAGAACATATCCCGCAACCCCGAAGGCGGGTTGAACCTGTCATTCCAGGTATTTCTCATCGTAATCAATCCCGAACTCTTTCAACAATCTTTTATATTTTCCCTTCATTTATCAGCAGAATTTAATTAAAACTCAGTAAATCAGTCTTCTAATAAATATTTTGCCTGAAGATTCAGCAGAAATCCTCCCTATTTTAACCCTGAAACGTGTTGGAAACTCGTCCAGGGTCTGTTGTGAACGGGTAATCCTGAAGGTAGATTTATCCTTCAAAAGTTCAACCGCTGCATTTGAAACACCACCGTACATCTCAAGTTGCCAGCCACTAAACTCAATTCCGGATGGTTTGCCCTGATCGCTGGCGTTAAATATTATTTCATACTGCCCTATCTTTGTAACGTATTTCGTAAGGTCGAGGCTCACTTCGGACACCTTGTCTTTATCAGAACCTGCATCCCATTTCCCAATTTCAATAACCGGTTCTACCTGAGGATCAGTTCCATTCTTGCGACTTAAACCATCATAAAAACTCCCAAGGCTTTCTCTCTTTTCAGGACTAATAACTGCACCTTTTACATTATAAACTGTAAAATTTTTAATCTGAGGTATGGCCTTAACATTTGTAAATACTACCCTTATCTTATTTAAGATTTGCGAATCAAAATAAACGATCCGTTTATGCCCTATAGATGTTCCGGAATAGATACTGTGCCATATACCTTCTGAACCAGCACCTTCCAAGTGAAAGGCAAGGACACGCTGACCCTTCGAAAGATCTTCCTGAAGAATTGCATGGTTAATTTGGGTTGGTTTAGAAAAATTGATAACCAGCGTATCCTCATTCCCAAATGTTTTTCCAACCGGGTTGTTAAATCTCCTGTGTATTTCATCACCAAACGCAGCGTAAGCCTTAACATGCGATTGAGGGATCAATCCGGTTGTGTCGGGTGTTGAATTTAATAATAAGAGGGCACCACGTCCTACAGATTTGTAATACAAATTCATAAGCTGATCTGTTGACAATATAAGGCTGTCTGAATTAGCACCCCAAAACCATTTATGTCCCTTGTTTTTTAATAAAGGAACGTCAATTTCGACAGGTGCATAAGCATCACCAAACGGATCTGACTGGACTGCAGTTGAGACACCTGTTTTTAGGTCCTTCCAGTTAAGGGTATACCAGTTTGAAAATGGAGCAAATCCATCCTCATTCCCAACCCATCGCAGATTGGCCATCGGTCCTTGCAGGATCGTAGCATCAGAGGCGTATTTTTCAAGAATATCATTCACATTTATAAGGCAGCTGCCATCGAACCAGACTTCCCGGACAGGTCCGTATTTGGTAAGTACTTCGGTCATCTGTTCACGAAAAACCTGGTTATAACCCTCCTGTTTTACAGGATCTTTTGTTATCCCTCCGCTGCCGATACCAGCTCCCCATGTCTCGTCACCCGGATAGACATAAATACCCAGATCCAGACCATATTTTTTACACGACTCTGAGAGCTCCTTCAGAACATCTCCTTTGCCATTTTTCCATGGCGTATTTTTAATGCCGTAAGCAGTCGTATTGGTTTGCCACCAGCAGAATCCACCGGTATGTTTGGCGACAAACAGGATCAGTCCGGCACCCCATGATTTAGCCACCCGGCACCACTGATCGGTATTTAAATCTACAGGATTTATCCGGTTTAATGGTGTCGAATGATTATCGTATTCGCGTCCCTGCCAGGTAGCGGGGTCCAGACAGACGAACATTGTCTGCTCGTAATTCTGCCACCTCAGCTGGGCCTTTGAGGGTAAAGGAATAAGATTTTTTTGGGGGAAGTTTTGTGCATTTGACAAAAAGGCGAAACAGAGCAGTAAACAAAGTGGGGTAAAAAGTTTTCTCATATGTTAATTTTGATTTCTATGGTTTTTGCCACCAAAGCGCCAAGTAACTAAATTACACCAAAAACGAGTCACTTAATTCTCCGCTAAAGAGGCATAATTTGTACATTATCCATTTAAAAGGTATATTTTTATTTCGTTCCATTCCTTCCCTTTTTCCGGATTTTTTAATGCAATTTTATTCGTTTCTATTGATCTTTTTTATCACAAGCTGTACCGAAAATAGACACAAACCCAGGCCGGTCTATTATTTCTACAACGATACACGAGAATTTGAAAAAAGTCAAACTACAGATGGAATGTCTTTTTCAATGCAACAAGGCTGGGGTCAAATCCAAAATAGCTGCCAGATTTCCTAAATAAGACTTTGTATCAGTCATTACTTCGTTAAACCACTCCACCCCTTTCCAAAACTGATATCCTGCCATCGTGACTCCGGGATTATTTTCAGCCTGGTTACTACCCCATTTTTAACAACACCTTCAATCGTAGTATTCTGCATTGCATGCAGTTTAAAATTGACATCCCACTCTTTTGGCCAGGCAGGTAACAGTAAAATCTTTCCATTATCCTCCTGTATAAGCATCCGTTGCAGAGCAACAGAACCTGAACCAAACTGATCGAAGTCAGGGCATGAATCAGGGCCTTCCCTTCCATAAAGAGGGAACCTGACCATTGGAGATGCTATCCGGAAACGGCGAACAAGCCCCTTCGAAGCCTCTGCAGCGTTGCCTGCATAGGCCCAGTCGATCTGATCCTGTGTCCAGCATCCACCACCCATGGCATCTTTCAGGGAGCGGTGATTCATCGTGTTTGTAGCGATATCCTCGGTCCCTGAAATGAGTCCGAAGCAACGGAAAGGAAATACAGGATAAAGCTCCCCATTTTCGGCATTTTCCCGTTTTTCCCATTTATCTGCAGGCGCAATGGCTTTCTTCCCGTCGATGAGTTGAAGCGGTACATCCGGGATCTGATCTCTGAACTTTCGCCAGTCTGACTGGTCTTGAGCTGTTCCAACTTTCATGGCAAGTAACTGGTCCATACAAAACCTCAGACCGGCAATATCGGGCGAAGGGTTGATCGCAACCCACCAAGTCTCTACTACCTGTGCCGGTTCCATGCGGAGTTTTCCATTTGCTTCACGTGGATAGTGTTTGTCGAAAAAAAGCAATATTTCACGGGCAAAAGGAACAAGAATGCTATCCCGAAATGTTTTATTGCCGGTGTAATTCACATTATCACACATCATTGCAAGGATTTCGAGGCCACACGTAAAATAGTAGTCATGATACCAGCCAACATATTTTTCGCCTGGTTTGGTTCTCGGCGGACGGCCCTCATTACCACAATCATGCTCAGCACCGTCAGGCTCTATATTCTCACGATAATATGCACCTTCATGACCGAACCATGATTTTGTGATTGCCTTTCGCATCTCAAGAAGGTTCGAGTAATAGCTGAAAAATGGTTTCATCAGATCGTTATCTCCGCTTGCCAATAGAGGCCAGTAGAGTAAGCGTTGATTTTGAAAGGTGTATCTGCGCCCCCAAAGCCGGTCATCTTCGTGGGTTAACCAGGTGCCATCAGTTTGTCTGATCATCCCCGTCCTGTTTTTCAGATCCTGAGCTTTAAATCTCAATTGCTGAGTAAAAAGTCCGCCATTAAACTTAGTCTGGACTTTCCCCCGGCTCTGACAGGCCATCAGAAACCGGAAGACATTATAACCCTGAGAGGTCAGTGCAGCCCCATCTTCCTCCTCACGGACACCCTCACCGTTTGCTTCACCCTTAAATATTTCGCGTTTTGCTTCCGGAAGGGTATTGTCTGTCGCCATAATCCAGCTCCTGTTCCAGAATCCGGACCACCAACTGGTATGTTCAGTCCACTCCTTTTTTACATCTGAAGGACCTGCAGCCAGCCTTTCAATTGTGCTGATCCATTTTGACGGATCGGGGGTTTGCATCGTGAGCGCATGAATCCGGATATCAAAGGTTTTTCCTTTGCCGGTAAGAGCACCACCATTCAAAGAGAGCTGCTGACTTTCAAGCAGGTTTCCAAAAGTATTGTAGCGGAACGGGTCGGGAAATTTTGTAGACATCTGTTCAACACCGTAATATTTCAGGTCATCATTGTAAATACTCCTGTCACCGACCGGAAAGTACCAAAGAATTTTTCCATTTCTTTCCAGTTTCACATCCTGTGACGGTTCGGTTCCGGCCGAAGGGTAGAATCTTACTCCGTTGAACCCGGCAAGATTGAAAACCGTACAGTCTATCCGCTTCCACAATTCGGATTTGACTGTTACTGAAACCTCAGTTGGGGAAGATATTTCAGCATGAAGAACCGGACGGTTTGCATCGGCCCAAATCCGTAGAATTAACCCGTCAGCTTCAATAAGAATCGATCCGGTGGCCAGGTCCAGTGTTTGTTTAAATGGTTTCTCAGACCTAAAGGGATTAGGATTCAATGAAATACGGATACGTCCTGTCTTAAAAATATCTCCCATGTAATTAAAGGCATCATTCTTTGCCAGTAAAAGATATAGGTCATCATCTTCAATTGCGTAAACCCCGGCGGCAATATCCCCGTTTCCGATGGGCATCACTCCAGTAGCATCCTTCGAGGGTGTAGTCCAGACAACATTGTAGCGCCCAATATTATTCACTGGAACTTTTGCCCCGGAAGGGAAATTCAAACCAATGAAAAAAACGATAAGAACAAACAAAAACGAGTGGGCATTGAATTTCATATCCTATAGATTTGAATAATGTTAATTATATAAAGTTATACTTTTCAGAAATTTACCTGAATTGCCTTTCCTGAATATTGAATAGATTTATCGATTTTCGTACTTATTGATACCCCTGTACCAACATCAGGCTTTACAAGTACAACATTGAATGTCCGTTCCTTCAGCATTCCCTTAAATTCGCCCTTCCGTTCAGAAATATTCAGGGTCTTTGCATGATCATTCCAATTAAATCTGATTAAGGCATGCTTTCCCTGCTCGTAGTTGTAATTGTCGTTTTCGTCCTCATACAGTTCAAATTGACCGTCGGCTCCAGGATAGATGCGTAGTTCAATCCTGTCTGCCGGCTTTTCGGTGGCGTATTGAAGAAAATCGCCCATTGGAATTACGGACCCGGCTTTAATAAAGAGCGGAATCGTTTCGATTGGAGTGTCAGCATTAATTGTCTGGCCTCCCTCAAATGTCTTACCTGTCCAGAAATCATACCAAAGAGTCTGTTTGGGCAGATATACTTTTCTGGATTTTGAAACCTGAGCTGTGGATGTCAGGCTGTACATCCGTTCGGTTACCGGATTGACAAGGAAAGCCGGTCCAAACATATACTGGTCGGGAATTGAATTAACAGTGACATCGTTCCTGAAATCGAACGCAAGTGACCTCATCATCGTATATCCTTCATGGGTAACCTTCCACGAAAGTGAATAGATATACGGAAGTAACCTGTATCTTAAATTGTCGTATTTAAGGAGGATTTCTTTTGTGTGGGCATCCCAATTATCCGAAAAGAGTGCGCGTTCCCCTTTCCCATGGATCCGGAAGACCGGACAAAAAGTACCAAACTGGAACCATCTGGTGAAGAGTTCCTTGTTAACCGGTAGAGTCCAGTCCGGAATGCCCCAGTTAAAGTGGTATCCTCCGATATCGGATGTCCAGTAGGGAATACCCGATGCACAGGCATTAATCCCTTGTGGCACCTGTGTTTTAAAGGCCCTCCAGGTGCAGGTAATATCCGAAGACCAGAGTGTAGCGGCATTGCGCTGGGCACCCGCAAAGGATTGCCTTATCAGGAAGAACGCTCTTTTCCCTGGAACATCTTTTCTCCAGTTCGTGTACAATCCTTCGGAGTGCATCAGTGAGTAAGTATTGAAGTAATCGATCCCCTTTCCCGTAGCGAAGGTGCTTTGTCTTCTCAGATCAAGCAATGCGCCATTGTCGGGTTCACATTGGTCAACCCACCACGCATCCCAGCCGTACCTGGATATCAGACTGTCATTTGCCTGGTGCCAGTAAAGACTTCTGGCCTTAGGGCTATGTGCATCATAGTAATTATCAAAGGTATGGGTCATTACGTTATCCCAGGTAATATCAGTTAAGCATCCTGCCTTTTCCATTGCGGTATAGGAAGGTGTTCCCTTTGCAAATACAGGCCAGATAGATATCATTGCATGGATGTTGGCTTTATGAAGTTCATCGACCATCTTTTTTGGTTCAGGATACCTTTCAGGCCACATCACATGAGATCCGATAACATTTGGCTCCCAATAAAACCAGTCCTGCACAATACAATCTACAGGTATTTTTCCATTCCTGTATTTGTCTTTTACAGACAGCACCTCTGCCTGACTCTTGTACCTGTCCTGAGACTGAAACAGCCCGAATGCCCATTTTGCAAACATTGGGGCAGCACCGGTAGCATCTCTGTAACCTGAAATAATCTGATCAAATTCGGGGCCGTAAATAAAATAATAATCTACCATATTCCCGCTTTCCGAAACATATTTGAATTTGGTATTTGAAGCTTCGGCCCCATAAAAATTTGAAGCTGAATAATTATCCCAAATTAATCCGTAACCTTTATTCGAAAGCAGAACAGGGATAGCGCCTGTCATATATTTGATTGCCATATCCTGGTTACGGCCTTTGTAATTTATCGATAATGTATCTTCAGGATGACATCCCAGACCATAAAGAGCCTCGTCTGCCGTCGAAATAAACTGCGTTTCACACGAATATGTTTCAATTCCTGCTATCCTTGCCTGAGACATACTCTTGCTCTTTTCATGATCTTCGGCGAGGATAAGTTTATTATTAAGATCAAAATAGCGTATTGAATTAGTGATCCTATTCACTACGATTTTTAATTTCGCTGTTGACAGTATGATCTCCTCCTTCGTCTCTGTAATGTCAAAATGAGGTTTTACTTTCCACTGGTTGTTTATGACAAGTGAGGTTTTAGAAGGGAGGGGCGAGTGAATTGAATATTTCACTTCAATAATATTCTCCTTGCAGATTTTGATTTTCATAACTCCCTGATCCAATAAAAGAGAGATTCCATCTGCCTCTTTACTGACTGATTTTACAGAAGCCTTTGAGGAAAGAGAATTACCCGTGATAAAACCTGCCAGGATTATCAGGATTACAACTAATTTGGATTTCAACATTTTAAATGATTATTAGATAAATTATTTCTTTATTTTCTCCAACAATTCCAGCACATCCTTCAGATTGATATATTTTTCAATCAGGTTTTGAGGGATATAATAGTAATGATTGGACGATTCGAATGCGATGTATGAGTCCTTTTTTAGAATAGGAATCATTCGTTTTACCAGTTTTATTTCATCCTGTGTAATTCTAGTCATATCAGTGATGTACTCTTGTTTCTCTTTTGGATTTTTTGATGCGTAACAGGCATCACGTGCTATTATAAACCGGGCCTGATTTGCCACAGAAGAGAAATGGATTGTCACAGCCATTGCCCGGTCCAGCTCTACCTGCAATGCTTTCCTTTCGACTCCTTTGGAATGTTTTATTCCTTTTTGTAAATTCTGACATCCCTTTTCAAATCCCGCAGCTACTTTAGCCATCTGACCGGCCCATATTTTTTCAGGATAAATAGCTTTCCAGTGTTTTAAATCATCATAGGGAATGCCGACCATTGTAGATTCCATCCCGGTAGGTCTTATATAAAAAGGATTTGACGGTCCCATCTGTTGCGGACCCTGATAAACAGTTGAAATATGATAGGGAAACTCTTTTAAACCTTCTGAAAATTCTGTCCATGCTTTTCTTACAAAAGGCGTAGCATTATCGCCATACTGTTTTTTAGCAAGATTCTGAAGATTCTCTTCCATATTGCCGGGTTTATACGACTGAAAAAGATCAATGTTTGCTGATGGGTATCCACCCAGACTCCAACTTAGCATAACTCCATTAACTGCTTCTCTGGAAAGATTTTCAGCATGTCGGGCAACCAGTTCCATCGTTGGAAGAGCAGGAATAACAGACATTTCCCACGTACAATTAACCTGAACTTTTGCAACGGTGTTAAGACCAGCCTCTCTGGCAATCCTCCAGTGATCTTTTGCCCGTGGCCCCGGTCCAACGGACGAAATGGAATATTCGCCTACTTCGGATTGGATATCGCCACGTACAATAGGAAGTGACCACTCACTAACAGACATCGGCCAGCATGACTTGGGCAGACCCTTAATTATAGCCTCGGCAAACCGGTCATTCCAGCCCCAGTCCCAGGTTATAACCTTTGCCTTTGGGTTACCTTCCCTCACGCCTATTTCCATGGCACTAATCAATTCAACCATCATTTCCGGAAAAATAACTTTGCCCCATACCACGTGGCTCATTCATATACAGATAGACCCCGATACCAAACTTTGAAGCTCGTCTTACAAGATTCCTTAACCCTTCAATCCGTTTAGGTGCATCTTCAGATCCAGGAAATTCACCCTCCGGAGCTACAAGAGTGTTCAGCACGGTGTGCAACCAGATTGCATTAACACCAACCTTGGATAGTTTAAATAAAAGTCCTTCAGGGAAAGATCCCAACTCTTTATCCATCAATGGATCGCCGAATTCAGCGCAGTAGGAGGATACCATTCGTAGCTTAAACCCTGAAGAATCAGCCACTCCAATTGAAGGAGAATTTTTTATTATTTCTTTCTCATCAACCTGTAAAGGGAAATCGTTCAAAAATGAGAAACGTGGTGTTTCAGATGCAAAGGCTATTTTATGGATCTCTTTTATTCTTTTTGCAATCCTGGCAGCCTTTTTCTTCATATCCTCGTCCGGATTTCTGTAAATAAGAGGTGCACAAAACGGTTTCAGATTTCCCAGTTTCACATAAAGAAAATCATCTTCCTTAAGCCTCCAGGCAAGGTCTTTACGATTGATATTAAGCAAAGACAGGAGCTGATCGTAATTCAATAAGTTCCAGTTAGAACGGACAACAGTGATATATCCTTTCGGGGAGTTCCATTGGGTTTCGATGTTACCCTGAGGTGGCAGGCCCATGGAAAACGCCAGTTCTTCGACATTCCCGACAGAAGTATCCAGAACTTTTGCCAGTTGCTGAGCCGGGACTGTCGTCCAGTTACGAAAAACAAATGCATATTGTCTGGAAGGAAACCAATTGTATTCAACTGCAGGGGTTCTTCCCTTTTCTCCGGGAAGGTCATCGCCATAAGCGAAACAGATCATCATCAACAACAGGAGAAAGGAGTAGAAAACTTTTAATCTCATGTTGGCAAATTAAACTGTGAGTTTGAAGAATTGCAAATACATTGGACAAAATAAAAGAAAGATAAATATAATTAATTTTGCTTGGATCGTTGTACATTCACAAACCAAATAGAATAAAAATAACTTCACTTTCACCAAGATGAAAAAGTATGTCCTCCTGTTCTTTTCCGCTTATTGTATTCTATCATTTACATCTCTGATTGCTCAGGTTAAGTATAATGCTGCCAACGAACTGCGTGAAGCCCGGATGGGTATTGAGAGGGTAGCGAGGTATTATCTTCCGGCCTATTCAAACAGAGCCACAAGCAGCAATGAAATCCGCTGGATACAAATAGACCTCGGGGATCGAAAAAAAATTGAGGGAGTTAAACTTTTACCTGGTGTCCAGGGCTGGGGACCCGCCTCAGGAGGATTTCCTGCCCACTTTAAGCTGGAGGTTTCTGAAGATGAAGATTTCGAACATTCAATTATGTATGAAGACTATACGCTTAAGGAAGAATTTCCAAATCCCGAGGATGCTGTTGTATCATTTTCTTCAAAGGAAGTTTTTGGACGTTATGTTCGTTTTACCGCAACAACATTGAGGGATAATAAACTTGCAATGACTAAGATTATAGTTCTTTCGGATGGCAAGGATATTGCTGAAGGATGTAAAGCAACTGAGTCAAATCCGAAGAAAGACTCCTATGTTGAATTACTTACCCGGGCACCCCGCCCACAGGGAGAATATGTTGTGACCAATAATCCTGAAAATGTGATGCATGTTGATACCTGGAAACCAGTTGTCTATAAAGCGGAATCGCCAATGGGTGGCATAGACATGGGTGAAGGGTTGTTCAAGACGACGATGGAGAATAATATTAGCTATCTGATGAATTCGTTTACTTTCGATGAGCTTGTCAGGAATTTTCGTGTTAAGGGTGGATTTCCCGTCGAGCCTCTTGAGGAACGATTTAAAAATATGTGGTTTCAGATTCTTCCAGGTTCTGAGGCGGCCCGGTTTCTTACAGGTGCCGGAAACACATTACGCTGGATAGAAAATGCCGGACTGCGTAAGCGGATGGATGATATTGTTGATCTTATCGACAAGTGTAAAGAGCCTGATGGTTACCTGATGGCATTCCCAAAACATGCGATGTTCGACCATGAGAACGGGGCTTACACAAGATCATGGGTTTCCCAGGGACTTATAGAGGCAGGATATGGAGGAAATAAAAAGGCATTTCAACTCCTGCGTGGTTTCTACGACTGGTTCGACAATTGTGAATATCTCCCTGAGATGTTACGACGCGTAAGACAGGGGACTCAGGGAATTATCCCGATTACAAGAACTTACTTCTCTCCCGTAGGAAAACCTAAGGATATACAGGTTGTCCAACAATATTTTCAGGAAAACTATTGGATGGAAGGAATGGCGAGCCATGATCCGAACTCAATCTGGAGATATCCTTACGATCGTCCTCATAACTATCTTGTTACGGGTATTGAACCTTACCTTGATTTGTATCGTGCTACGGGTGCGAAAAAATACCTTGATGCAGCCATCGGTGGATGGGATCTATACCACGACAACTGGGAGCATATTGGTGGATCACTCGCGATAAATGAGGGGACTTTTCTGTATGAACCAAAATCGAATTATCTGCGCCATGAAACCGGAGAATTATGCGGAAATGCATTTTGGATTAAGCTGAATCAGCGTTTTCATCTTCTTTATCCTGAACAGGAAAAGTACGTCACTGAAATAGAGAAATCGATTTATAATGTCGCTATTGCAAACCAGTATGGTCCTGAGGGCATACGTTACTTTGCAAAACTGGTTGACCGTAAATATGGCGATCACTCTCCAAATTCGCATCACTGTATGAACACTTGTTGCGAAGGACAGGGGACCAGAATCTTCGGTTCTCTGCCGGAATATATTTATTCTATAGCTGAAGATGGCATTTATGTTGACCTTTTTGCAGCTTCACAAATAAAATACAAAATTAAAAACCAACCTGTTAGCTTAGGAATGAAGACAACCTTTCCTTATGATTCAAAAGTAGAGCTTGTTGTAGGGAGTGAAAAAGCAATACAAAGTAAAATGCGTATCCGTATACCTTCCTGGGCATCAGATAAGATGACCGTTTTTGTCAACGGTTCAGAGGTCGGGTGTGGGAATCCCGGTAGTTATTTCATTGTTGACAGGAAATGGGAAAACGGGGATAAAGTCTCCTTTACACTGCCGATGGATTTCAGGGTCACAAAATATACCGGATTGGAAAAAGGATTTGAAGAGAATCATTATGCTGTCGAATATGGCCCTCTACTGATGGCAATGGTGGGGGTAAAGGCAAAGAAGTCTGATATTGGGGTTAATGCAACTCCGGAGACGATTAAGAAGCTTCTCAGACCGGTACCGGGAAAGCCATTACATTTCTCGATCGCAGGAAACAGTGAATTTGAATACTGGCCTTATTATGAGGTACAGGAAGAACCTTTCTCATGCTTTCCTGAATTTTTCAGGTAAAGTATATTTCCCGCTCCCTAATTTTGCAAAGCATTTTTTTGCTGGTTAATACTTTCTTTTGGCCAAATCCTTAATGAATAATTTCTAAGGACCACAGGCTGAAGCCTGTGGCAAATCAATAAAATTAGCCTAAAACGCTGATATTTAATAGCCTACAGCTTCAGCTGGAGGAAAATAGATTTATTTCAGAAAATGGCTTTAGCCAAAGAATTAACCTTGGTGTTTCTCGAATCCATGCTTATTAATCCAGAAGGAAGATTCACCCTTAATTAATTGCATTACTTTTTGAATGGATTGGTCAACCCCAAGCGATACAAGACAGTGACAATGGTCGGTATATCCATTTGTAAAATCTATGAATATCCCCTTTTCATGAGCATTCTCCCGGATATGGTTCCAAACCTTTATTCTAAGGTCTTTTGAATCAAGAAAAGGCTCCCAGATTTTGGTGCTCCACCCAAAATGAATATATACCTTAATGAAAGCCATTATTTTAAAGTCTATTTTAGTTGGTTCATTAATTTATGACTTTGTTCAAAGAAAGTATTCAGCATTTCGATAAGTTCTGCACAGTTTCTGAATGTTATTTTATTCAGACAGATTCGCACCCTTGGCTTTTCTTAAATTATTTTTTCAATTCCCAGGTAAAACCCTCTTTGGTATCTTTGATTTCAAAACCCAGCTCAGTAAGGCTGTTCCTGATTTTATCCGAGGTCGCCCAGTCTTTATTTTTCTTTGCATCGATGCGAAAATTCAGCAGCAAATCGACTACTTCGCCCAGGACTGACTCATTTGAACCTGCTTGTGCTGCTATCCCGGTCTTAAATCCAAGAATATCAAACGTAAAATCGTGATAAAGTTTCTTCAGTTTCAAAAGGGCTTCGGTGTCTACAGTCTCCTTACCGTCATTTACAGAATTGATCAATTTAACGCCATCGAAGAGGTGGGCAATCAATACTGGAGTGTTGAGGTCATCATTAATAGCAGAATAGCACTTTTCTTTAAGACCGTTTACATCAATTGTTGAATGGCCTGAAGGCTGAATTTTTTCAAGTAATTCAACTGCTTTTAGCAATCTCTCAAGCCCTTTCTCGGCTGCCTGAAGTGCCTCGTTCGAAAAATCCAGCGGACTTCTGTAGTGAGCCTGCAGGATAAAAAAGCGAATGGTAATTGGTGAATAGGCTTTTTCGAGTAATGGATGGGTGCCGGAAAACAGTTCATCGAGAGTTATGAAGTTTCCCAATGATTTTCCCATTTTCTGACCATTAATTGTGATCAGGTTATTGTGCATCCAATAGTGTACCGGATCATGTCCGAAACATGCTTTTCCCTGGGCGATCTCGGCTTCGTGGTGGGGGAAAAGCAGATCCAGACCTCCGCCGTGAATATCAAACGACTCACCCAGATATTTGGTGCTCATGGCAGTACACTCAAGATGCCATCCGGGAAATCCTTCACCCCAGGGTGATTTCCATTTCATGATGTGTTCTGCGGATGCGTTCTTCCAAACGGCAAAATCCAGACCTGATTTTTTCTCTGTCTGGGCATCAAGCTCACGGGTGTTCGAATACAGATCTTCAATTTTCCGTCCGGAAAGCTTACCATAATCATTCCCGGATGCAAATTTCTCCACATCAAAATATACGGATCCATTTACGACATAGGCAAAACCGGAATCAATAAGTTTCTGAACAGCCTCAATTTGTTCTAAGATATGGCCGGATGCAGTTGGCTCAATACTTGGAGGCAATATATTGAGCTGAGACATGTTACGTCTGTAATTATTTGTATAGAACTGAACGATCTCCATGGGTTCAAGTTCTTCAACCTTTGCCTTTTTTGCAATCTTATCCTCACCCTCATCAGCATCGTTCACGAGATGGCCAACATCAGTAATATTACGAATATACCGAACTTTATATCCAAGATGCCGGAGATACCGAAATAATAAGTCGAAGGTTATAGCTGGCCTGGAATGTCCAAGATGAGCATCTCCGTAAACAGTTGGGCCGCAAACATACATCCCGACATGACCCGGATTTAATGGTTTAAAGATTTCCTTGCTACGGCTAAGTGTATTATAAATAATAAAGTCGCTCATCTTATTCTTCTAATCATTCTGATGTGCAAAATTAAAAAAATAAATACGAAAAAACTGTCGGTGGCCTGCCGCTGATAGCCAGTTGCATTTTTTCTTATCTTTGGCAAAAAGTACAAAGACCTATGAATAAACTTATAAAAGGAGGGCTTATATTCGCCTCTATACTGCTTTTTTCGTGTGGAAATGCCCAGGATAATGGGGGAAACCGACCTTTGGTGTTAATAAAAACTCAATTTGGTGAGATGAAACTCATACTTTACAACGAGACACCAAAACACAGGGATAATTTTCTAAAACTTGCAAAAGCCGGATTTTACGACAGTCTGCTTTTTCACCGGGTAATCAGAGACTTTATGATTCAGGGAGGTGACCCTGACACAAGAAGGGCGCTGCCGGGACAAAAACTCGGTAATGGAGGTCCGGGTTATGAAATTGACAGTGAGTTTAATCCAAATCTTCTGCACAAAAAAGGAGCTTTAGCTGCAGCTCGTCAGGGGGATCAAATTAATCCGCAGAAAAAATCATCGGGTTCGCAATTCTATATTGTCCAGGGTCAGGTATTTCCGGTAAATAATCTATTGGCATTAGAAGATGAAGGAAATCAGAAACTTGCACAACGCATCATGAATCAAATGGCTATGTCGAAAAGTGATTCATTGAAGATCTATCAGCAAACCAATAACAAGCCGGCATTTGACAAATTAGTTGCCAAACTTCAGGCGGCAGCCATGGACAGTGCAAAACAAAAGCCTTTCAAACTTACTGATTCCCAAAAACAAATTTACACAACTGTAGGTGGTACTCCGCATCTGGATGGAAATTACACCGTTTTTGGCGAGCTTATTGAAGGATTTGCCGTCCTGGATTCTATTGCCGCGCAACACACAGGGCCCAATGATCGTCCGGTAAAGGACATAAGGATGGAAGTAAAGGTTATAAAGGAGTAGAATTGTTGCCTAGAAAAAGTTCGGCTACCCGAAGATCCTGCGGATAGGTAATCTTGATGTTTTCACGATTCCCCAACACCAGATAAACCGGTGTGCCCGAATGTTCCACAACAGAGGCGTCGTCTGTAAATTCATTTTTCCACTCTTGCTTATAGCTCTCCTGGATTACTGAAGTTTTAAAAACCTGGGGAGTCTGTACCATAAAATACCTGGACCTGTCGACAGGCACTGATGAATTCATCGTTCCCTCACGCACAGATTCACTGGCTGGTAAGACAGGTATTGCAGCTCCATTTTCGGAAGCACAATTAAAACAACGGATTAGTGTCTCATGACTCACAAGTGGCCTTACACCGTCGTGAATGGCAATCAGGTCACTGTTATCAGCAAGTGATAATCCATTTTTGACTGAATAGAAACGTGTATCACCCCCTGCTATGACCTGGTGTGAAATATTAAAACTATGCAAATTACAAAGATCATTCCAGGTACTTATCTGGTTGCCCGGAAGCACAATAATCAACTGGAGTGCCGGATCAAAATCATAAAAATTCCTTACGGTATGCATTAAGACAGGTGTTCCATGGATGGATAAAAACTGTTTGGGCATTTCAGTTCCCATGCGTGACCCATTTCCACCTGCAACAATAATACAACTTCTTTTCATTCTGTTTTTTTTTATTTTTATACAAAAATAGCTAAGCAAATCTAAGTAAATTAATAGTTTAAAATTGTTTTTGAATTATGAAGGAGATACTCGGTTTTTTGAAGGATTTGGAGGCAAATAACACACGTGAGTGGTTCGACCTCAACAAGGAAAGATATGATATTACGCGGAAGAAGTTCCTGGCAGTAGCTGAATTAATGATTCATGAAATCAGGAAATTTGATGACGAAATTCCTGCACTTAATGCTAAAGACTGTGTTTTCAGGATTTTCAGGGATGTACGCTTTTCAAACGATAAAAGCCCATTCAAGTCCAACTATGGATGTTTTATTGCAAGGGGAGGTAAAAAATCAGGGTTTGCAGGATATTATTTTCATATTCAGCCTGGCGAATGTTTCTTATCAGGCGGCATTTATTTACCACCACCGGAACATCTTCAGGCGATACGTCAAGAGATTTTCTACCATCCGCAGGATTATATTTCAATTATTGAAAATGAGAAATTTAAGTCAACATTTACTCTCGAATATTTCGATAAACTAAAGACAGCTCCTAAAGGATATCCTAAAGAATGGGAACATATTGAACTTTTGAAAAACAGGAGCTATGCGGTAGGACATTCAGTAAGTGAAAATGAACTATTTGCACCTGATTTTCCTGAGAAAGCATTGGAAATATTCCGGATTATTCAACCATTTAACCGCTATTTAAACAGGGCAGTTGATGAAAATATTAATCATTGATTCGTGTTTTTCAAAAATCCAAAGAAAAAAACAGTGTAATATTTAAGGTTTCACTGTTAAATATCCCATTTGGTTTGCCTGCCAAAATAGCTAACTTTGAATTCTAAAATAGTACGTATGTCCGGTTTTACCAAAACAAAATACCACCTTCATTCGCTGTGTTGCGGAGAAAACTTCGAAGATAAAAACTGGGAGTTATCTTGTCCTAATAATGATGGATTATCCTTAATAAGAGCTATTTACGATGATAAACAATTGGTTATTGATGATGGTAATCCGGGGTTATATCGTTTTTCATCGTGGCTTCCTGTTAGTAAAACCCTGAAAGGATCAGGCGCACCCGTAACGTACAAGAGCATAGGGCTGGCTGGTGAGCTGGGTTTAAAAAATCTCTATATTACGTTCAACGGTTACTGGCCTGAGAAGGGAGCATTCATGAAGACCGGGACATTTAAGGAGTGTGAGGCTTATGCTGTGTGCGCAAGGGTAAATGGAAATCTTGGTGGTGTGATGGTAGTTGCCTCAGCTGGGAATACAGCACGTGCCTTTGCAAAAGTTTGTTCAGAGAATAAAATCCCTTTGCTGATTTGTGTACCGGAAGACAATTTGAATGCATTGTGGTTTGAGGCACCTGTTGATTCATGTGTTAAACTGATTGCCTGTGAGTCAGGAGGAGATTATTTTGATGCCATACATTTATCGAATCTGGCCTGTCAGATTGAAGGGTTTTATCCGGAAGGCGGATCGAAAAATGTTGCCCGCCGTGACGGTATGGGTGCCACAGTTCTTTCGGCTGTAAGCACAATTGGGACTATCCCGGACTATTATTTCCAGGCCATAGGAAGCGGGACAGGCGCAATTGCAGCCTGGGAAGCAAACTATAGGTTTCTTGAGGATGGACGTTTCGGCTCTAAGAAGATGAAACTTATGGTATCTCAGAATATTCCCTTTATACCTATAAAAGAGGCCTGGGATGCTGATTCGCGAGATTTACTTCCTATGAATGATGAAGAGGCACGTAAGCAGGTTGAGGAAATATGTGCCAAAGTATTATCGAACAGGAAACCATCCTACAGTATTCGTGGTGGCCTTTATGATGCGATGAAGGATGCAGGAGGCGAAGTCTTTGCTGTAACGAATGAAGAAGCCTTTGAAGCCGGAAAATTATTTGCACGATTGGAGGGTAACGATTTGGAACCAGCCGCTTCTGTAGCTGTTGCTTCTTTAATCCAGGCAATTTTTTCGAAGAAAGTTGATGCAGATGAGATAATAATGCTTAATATTACCGGCGGAGGAATTGACAGATTCAAAGGCGAAAATAAGATAACTTACCTACGTCCACTTGAGGTCTTTCCCCTTAATCCTGATCCTAAAACAGTTCATCAAAAGATAAAAGATCTTTTCTAAAAATTTCAGATTAAGTTGGCTATTTGGGGTAACATCAGTGATTGTTTTCATATAAATAGGGTAATTTATATTTATCATGTCATTCGAATTTACTCTGCTATTCTTTATACCGTTATTATCTGGTCTTTTTGCACTGGCCTTATTAATTGCGCTTTGGGGAAAGAGAAGAACAGAAGGGGTAAACTTCTTGATTCTATTTGAACTAGCGGCAGCAATCTGGGCGATGACGGATGGGTTTGAACATGCCGCGACAAGTTTGAGCATGAAAATTCTCTGTTCCCAAATCGGATACATCGGGTCTTCCACCACAACAGTATTTTTTCTCCTGTTTACTCTTTCTTATACTCAATCTGAGAAATTTGTAAAACCCGTGTTTATCGGATCGTTATTACTTATTCCGGTATTTACAATATTACTTGTTTTTACAAATCCTGTTCACCATCTGATTTGGACAAATATCAATTATTATCCGTCTACAAACGACAGTGAATATTTCTATGGCAATTGGTTCTGGATTTACGTTTGTTATGAGTATTTAGTGTTGCTCACTGCCATTATTATCCTTCTCACAGGCACCTTCCGATTTTACAGGATTTATAAGGCTCAATTGCTTTATCTTATTGTGGCTTCGATCCTGCCCCTGATAACTAGTGTAATTTATGTGTTCAAATTGTTGTCTGTAAAAGCGGATCTCACACCAATTGTATTAATCTTTTCAGGGATACTCTCGGCATTAGGAATCTATTTTCAAAGAATGTTCGATGTTCTGCCTGTTGCACGGCGCCAGACAATAAACAATCTTTCGGATGGAGTGATTGTGGTTGACATGGTAGACCGAATTGTTGATGTAAACCTTGCCTTTGGTCATATTATAAATGCTGAAAGAAGCGATCTAATTGGTAACCATTTTAAGAGATTCAGTAAACTATTTCTAAATGAGAGTCCGGACCAAAAGACAAATATGGAATTCCTTACTGAAACAACCATCCGGACAAATGGGATTACGAAATATTATGAGGTAAAGTACAGTCCGGTTACCAATTCAAAAAACCAGTTAATAGGTAGAATTTTTCTCCTGCATGATATTTCGATTCGAAAAAGAGCACTTGATACTGCCTTTGAGTCTAACGCCCGTTTAAGAAACGAAATTCAGGAAAAAGAAAAGTTAATTGGAGATCTGGACGCCTATGCCCGTACCGTAGCCCATGATCTTAAAAATCCGATTAGCGGTGTGATTGGATTAACTGATTTCATAAAGGATGACATTGCGAACAGAAGGAATGATCAGGCTTATGAACTTTTGGACATGTTGCACGAACAAGGACAAAAGATGCTTACGATTGTCGACGAGCTGCTACTTTTATCTCAAATCCGTAAAGAAGATATAAGGACCGTAATTGTCAATATGGGAATGGTTGTTGATGAGGCATTGGCCAGGCTAAACAGGCAATGCATTGACCGCCAGGCAGTTTATGAGCTTCCGGATACATGGCCCGATGTTATGGGACATGCGCAATGGTTGGAGGAAGTTTGGGTAAATCTGATTAGCAATGCCATTAAATATGGAGGTGAACCCCCTAAGATCCTTATGTGGAGCGAAAAACTGGATAACGGAAATTATCGTTTCAATATTCAGGACAACGGTAAAGGACTTCCTGTTGAATCGGTCAATAAATTGTTTATTGATTTTGAAAGATTGGGAAAGAAGAACGTTGAGGGACATGGTTTAGGTCTGTCTATAACTAAACGTATTGTAGAAAAATTAGGAGGCGAAGTGATGGTTCACAGCGATAATCTTCCAGGGAAAGGTTGCGTTTTCAGTTTCATTCTAAAAGGCATTTAAATTAAAAAAGGTTCCATGAATTTTATCATTCATGGAACCTTTTTTAATCAGAATCCCCAAAGCCTTGTAATAACAAAACCAATCACGAAACCTTTATTGTTAAAATCATTCTGGTTCCACATGATATTTTCCTGAGGTAATACGGCTGTTGTTGAAGCCATATAAATCTGGAAGGCGTGAGAACCTGTGGAGACTTCATACCCAAAGGCCAGATTTGGTTTTGGAGGATTTGTCCATTCCCTCTGTTCGGTGATATCTTTGATTTGCAAAGGATGATCATAGTTGAATATGATTGAGCCCTGCGGAGTAACTTTGATGCGTCCGCTAAAATGCACCCCTACCTTATCATGGTCGTAAACATAGCCTACGCTGTTGTAATGGCTAAGGCTTACTGCCGCCTGAAGTGAAAGCCATTTATTGAACTTTCTGCTTACGATCAGCTGTGAGAAATAGCTGATACGATCGGAGTTGTCAAATGCATTTATTGAACCAACCTGATGAGCCACCTGTACGGTTCCGGATTCAAATTCACTTATATTTCGGCCATCGATGGCAATATTTCCATAAAGTGTGACTGATACGGGATAGGTGTTTTTCTTTGTCTGCTGCATTAATGTCCACTTGGCATTAAGGTCAGTCATCATCTTATTTTTGGTGATTCCAGCACCGATCTGGAAATTCTTGAACAGCACGTAATCGAGGCTCAGCCTGATGTTGGCACCCGGAGCATATATTCCCCACAAGTCGGAATGACCATTCTCGATCGAACCGAATTTGTGCTGGAGGCCCATTTCGAGGGTATGCTTAGGCTGGATAACCGTTGTCTGGGCATCGATCAGATAGCCACTTTCAAAAGTTGATGCCACGGGCTTGTCTTTCTCTTTCGCCGGAGTTGCATCAGAGGATGCATCCTGCGCAAAAGTCCAGGTTGTTACCAGGGAGAAGAGAAGTATAAAGAGTATATTTTTTTTCATTTCTGTGAATATTAAATGTTTCCACTAATTGTTTTTGGCACCCTGTGTAATCCATTGAAGGATTATAGCGGCTTCGCCTGCAGAAAGTTTTTTCCAGGTATGGGTTGCCGTTGTTGGTCCGGGGAAAGTATAGATCATACTCTGTGCAGGAGTTCCCGTGTTGACAAGGGCCGGAACAATAGAGGTGTAAGCTGCACCCGCAGTAAAATCAGGAGACTGCCCTCCTGGTTTATGACAGGAGGTGCATTTCCCGCCGGTGGAGAAGATAGGTGCTACCTGAGTTGCGAAACTGACATCACCTGTAACTGGTACTTCAGGTACTGGTAAGATAAAATCGTATTTACAGCCAGCGACAAACAAGGATAGCAAAACAGTAATAAGGAATATTAATCGTTTTTTCATGGTATACATTTTA
>CAINLJ010000214.1 GCA_903850335.1 uncultured Bacteroidia bacterium
ATTCCGGTACGCTGTACCTTTGGTGCATAGCCCATCGTGTATTCTACAAATATAATCGGTGCTCTGCACCTCTGTCTCTTTGGTAACAAAACTTCTGCAAATCCCTGTTTATGAAATAAAAATTCAATTTTATACCATTCCCCACAACTTCTTCATCTGATCCATTTATTTCGGGTACGATATTGCAAAATCTTAGATAAAATCAAAGTACTGGTTCTTTGATTATCCCTTTTCCCTAAAGGTGTTAAGCCATTCCAATTATTACCCTTTTGTTTGACTTTTTCGGCTAATCCAGGTTTAGTCTTTTGCCAATTAAACCGGTAAGTAGTTTAAAATGATGTAAAAAATGATGGCCCCCCCCTAAAAAGTCGTGGTCGCTAATTCCTTCAAGATTTTTCCGGCAGAGTGAAAGTACATGGTCATCACAAATGATATACGATCTTTGCGGTTTCATTTTGAATAATTCACCATATATGTCAGTGCCTTTTTTCTCTTCAAAAAGATAATCGGTAGGTTTTAATCTGAATATTGCCTTTTGACTTGGGGCAATAAATATGTTATCAAGCAGTTGAATTTTTGACTTTTCGCCAAGATGATTTATTGCAAATGGCAGAACCTCTGCTCCCATCGAATATCCAATGAAAACAACTTTCGTTTTCCCCCATTTGCCTGAGTATTTGGTCATAATGGTCTCGAGGTCATGGCCCAACTGAGCAGGATTCTTCTTTGTCCAAAAATATCTTTCAGTATTTAAGACTACTACTGATACCTTTTTAACATTCAAATAGCGTACGATGGCCTTATCAAATTTATTGAACCCAAAATCACCTGTTAAAAATACTACATAAAAATCACAGTTCCCTTGAGATACAGATTCTATAATTGGTAGTTTTCTGACAGTATGAACTTTCTGTGCAAAAAGTGTTGTATTTAGGCTAAACGCTATAATTATGAATATCTTAATGTAAGGAATCGGAATAAATTTCATTATAAGCCCGTTTGAAAAATCTGATATTAATTTTTTAATGATGGCAAAGTTGGAAAAAACAAACTGATATCAGGAATATTTTAATAGCCTTACCTATTTATTAACGATATCTTAAATAAGTGGCCATGGGGTACTTTGGGGGTTAAAATTAATTGTCAGTATTTTGCAATAAAATCATTCCAATTATTCCATTCCGATTCAATAGCGACCGAATATATACTTGTAAAATTGGCTTGTATTGCACTTTTAGAATCATCAAATTGGCTAAGTATAATTCGTTGTGACGTTTTTTTTAATTTTGATTTAAATTTAGGATCCCAGCTAGCTTCGAAATCGCTCATTGCAACCCCGTAACCTTTCATTTCTTCAATATTCATAATGGTATTGGTTTATAGTTCAAGCATATTGGAAGTGTCAATATGCAAAATTATCTATAATTTATGAATATAAGCATGCATCCGAGACCCTTTTCGAAGCTTCTATACGTTCCGTCCGGTTCGAAGGTTAGAGTTTTTGCCGGTGTTTGCTTGCGGACGGATTGCACACATATTCTCTTACCCCGGGTTGCGGAAGATCCTTACCCAAGGTTGTATAAAATTATGCCTTAACCATGTTCCGTCATGAACAATTTTCGGGTAGAAAAAGTGAAAGAATAACAAAAGCCGTCCAGGTCAGCGACGGCTTTCATTATTCTTTGCATTCATTTAATCCGGTCTTCCATGTGATTCCATTGTGTGAAAGAATACTATTAATTGAAAATCACTGTGATGTCGTAAAGGTTACCTGATTCCCGTAAGAGGTACCCGCAATATTTGTTGCGTATGCCCTGACATAATAGGTAGTTCCAGGACTTAGGCCCGTAATGGCACTTATAAAGGCACCTGTGGCTGTTCCATCAATTGAGTAACTATTTAGTATTGTTGGATTCTGACTGGTACTCCAGCAAACACCGCTTATCGTTACGACAGCGCCACCATTGGAGGTGATAGTTCCACCACTTAATGATGAAGTAAAGTTTATTCCGGTAACGGGTGCCGTAGTTATAATGGATAATGCAGCCGCTGTAATAAATGTTACCTGATTCCCGTAGGAAGTACCAGCGGCATTTGTTGCATACGCCCTTACATAAAAGACTGTCCCGGGACTTAAACCCGTTATCGCACTGGTAAAGCTACCTGTGGCTGACCCATCGTCGGTTGAATAACTATTCAGGATTGTTGGATTCTGGCTGGTACTCCAGCAAACGCCACTTGCTGTCACTGTTGATCCGCCATTTGAGGTAATTGTTCCCCCACCTGAAGCAGTTGTAATTGTTATAACTGTTACTGGTTTTGTGATGAGATTTGACAATGAAGCAGTCGTTGTCAAAGTTACCTGATTCCCGTATGATGTACCGGTGGCATTTGTAGCATAAGCTCTTACATAATATAAGGTGCCAGGACTTAAGCCGATAAGAGTACTTGTAAAGGTGCCCGAGGCCAATCCGTCATTTGAAAAGCTGTTAAGTATTGTTGGGTTCTGACTGGTACTCCAGCACACACCACTTGCTATTACTTCAGCTCCACCATTAGCAGAGATAGTTCCCCCACTTGATGCACTGGATGTTAATACATTTGAATGGGAAGTGGTAGTAATTGTTGGCAGACCCGCAATAGTTGTAAAGGCTATCTGATTTCCGTAAGCAGTACCCACACTATTTGTAGCATAAGCCCTTACATAATATATAGTTAAAGGAGTTAGATTAGTAATGGTACTTGTAAAGGTTCCTGTTGAAGATCCATCCGTGGTGAAACTATTCAGTACTGTTGGATCTTGATTGGTACTCCAGCAAACACCACTTTTTGTTACTGCAGTTCCACCATTTAAGGAAATCGTTCCACCCGCGGATGCAGATGTTGATAAAACATTTGAGATGGAGGTGGTTGTAATCGTTGGCAGACCAGCCACTGTTGTAAATGTAATCTGGTTTCCGTAAGCAGTACCCACACTATTTGTTGCATAAGCCCGGACATAGTATATTGTAATAGGACTTAAGTTATTTATAGTACTTATATAGGTCCCTGTTGCTGATCCGTCTGTTGAGAAACTATTCAGTATCGTTGGATCTTGACTGGTACTCCAGCAGACACCACTTTTTGTCACGTCAGCTCCACCATTTGAAGAAATCGTTCCTCCCCCTGATGCAGATATTGATAAAACATTTGAGATGGAAGTACTTGTAACCGTTGGCATACCGGCAAGCGTTGTTATGGTTATCTGATTTCCGTAAGCAGTACCAACGCTATTAGTAGCATAAGCCCGGACATAATATACAGTACCTGGACTTAAACCGGAAATTACACTAATAAATGTGCCAGTGATTGATCCGTCAGTAGTATGACTATTAAGTATAGTTGGATTTTGGGTTGTGCTCCAGCAAACACCACTTGCGCTCAATGTAATTCCACCATTTGAGGTGATGGTTCCACCCCCTGATGCAGAGGTTGATAGTACATTTGAAATGTCACTTGTTGTCATCGTTGCCGTACTAATTGCAGTTGAAACGGTGACCAAATTACCGTAAGCTGTACCAATACTATTCGTTGCATAAGCCCTTACGTAATATATTGTTCCGGGACTTAATCCGGTAATGGCACTAACAAAGCTTCCGGATGAAGTTGATACGTCCTTTGTAAAATTATTCAAAATAGTTGGATTCTGATTTATACTCCAACAGACACCCCTTGCCGTCACTTCAGCTCCGCCGTTAGCGGAAATTGTTCCCCCACCCGTTGCGGAAGTTGCTAATATATTTGAAATTGCAGTGGTTGTAACCGTTGGCTGAAAAGCAGGTAACTTCAGACCTTTTGCATAAGAGATACCACTTTTGTTCAGATCAGCTTTAGCGGAAATCCGATAAAAAACAGTTGATCCCGGAGTAAATATAGTATCCGTATAAGTTCGAAATGTCTTATCTATTAATCCACTCGAAGTCGAAGTCCAGGTTAAGCTATCTGACCCTTTCTCAAGAACAAAGCCGTCAAGAACCGTCTCATTTTCATCCCATGAGACGGTTATTGCATTATGATTGAAGGTTGTGATTAATTTTGTAGGGGTCCATAGAATAGATGGGCATGCCCTGTCATAAGGATTGGTATATTCTTTATTGCAAGAGAAGACGACCAGAATAAAAAACAGAATCGCAACTTTGATTGTAGTTTTCATCATTAAAATTTATAGGTTAAGGCGAATATTTGGGCATCTTTTAATGGGAGATAGTTAAATGTCAGACTCCTTTTGTTTTTGTTATGCTTTATATGTACTATAACTCCAGCAACGGCAAATACGGCAGCTGCACCAAAGGTGATTCTGCTAATTGTTGTATTACTCTCAACTTGCGAATGGATCCTTTCAGCATTCAGCGTGTTATAGGAGGTGGGGTAATTCCTGTACAGATGGTCTGCCCTCAGATAGGTATATGTGCCTGTAATAGCTGAAGCTCCGGCAACAATGTATAACCATGGAATCCAGGTTTTCTGTGTTCCGGTTTCCGGGATAAAGATATTAGCGTTAACTCTAACCATCAACCGGGAACCGGAAAGATCAATGCCATCGGATTTCATGTCCCAGATAATCGATTTCTCCTTTCCTGGTTTAATCCCGTTTCCTATATCGCCGGTTATGTTCCTGGGATGAATAATCACATTATTCTGGTCTGTCAGTTCCAGCTTTAGATCAAATGCATCACGTCTGCCTTTTAAGTCATATTTAACTATCAGACTGTCTGTTGAAGGGCTGACTTTTACCCTGGTATTCTCAATCTTGGATTCCTGGGACATCAATGAGAAACTTAAGAAGAGGAAAATAATTATTGCAGGTATTTTTTTCATATTTTGGTAGAATTAGGTTTTGCTTATTCAAATGCACCATATACGATCATTTCAATGTAAACTCTTCGGAATTGACCTCCTCTTTGTTCACTAACTGTTGCTGAATGATGGTATTTTAATTTTGAAAATTTCTGACGAAAGATATTGTTCTTTAAATGATCCCTTACTGCAAAAGACCTTACAAATGCCAATGTCTGATTATTTATAATCCCTTTAGAAATTGTCAGGATCATTTCATGTGATGTCCCGTCGAACTCACAATCCCTGACTATGTGATCCCCAAATTCGCCCTTGTACGGAATGGCTTTATTAATTGGTAATGCATCGGCACTTCCATTTATATTTACAGATATTTCTTTTTTTGGGGTAAAATATTTGGCAAGTTGCCCTTCAACGCTTTTTTTAATCACTGCCAACGTAACCATTAGAGCATTTGATTCTTTAACAAGATATTTACCAGGACCAAAATCATCAGTCTGGAATTTCATTTCGCCGTAATTAAGTGTATAAGCATAGGTAACTTTTAATGCGTCAATCCCATCAACAGATATAGTTTCAACATTTACCTCAGTTATTACATTATCACTTATAAAACGTTGGTTCTGCATCTCAAGTGTATAATCTTTCAATTCGGACTTCAAAGAATTCTGAACTTGCTTAACCTCTTCTGATTGGTTTTTTGAATTTCTGGCCGGGATTTTTATTTCTACTGTTGATCCGGAAATATTAATTGAATCTCCTTTGGGATGCTTTTGTCCATTGACTGAGTAGGAGAAGACGATTAAGGGAAATAATACAAAAAGATGATTTTCATATAATTTTATTTAATGGTTTACATTTAGGTAATTTGTAGTTGTAATCTTTTATTGACGTCGTATGTTGGTTTAATAATTTTAAATTACCATCGACATAAATTTTCGACTTATTCTTTCAAATATATTAATTTAAAATACTACATATTTGACAATCAGGGAGATTGTTTAATAAATATATAAACATATTGTTATTTATATTTATTCTTTGATCGCTGTGGTTTTTAACCCCACAAGTGTATTTAATAAGGCAACAGATGTAGGTATTTTGGAAGTCCTTTTTTTTAGGAAATTCTGAAAAGATGAGATATTTCTGATTGTGGCAGGTTGAATGAGGTGGATTTTGAACTTACGAACCAATAATCATAGATATTGGTTGTCGTATTTTGATATCCATCGTGTAATTTCAGAGAGAAATCAAGATTAACCTTTCGGGATTTACTTCATTTTTCCAGGTATCATACTGATCAGTGGGAAAAAAATACCCTTCGCCGTATTTAAAATTGCAATTGAAATTCCAGAAGTCAATTTAGCCTGAATTAAAACAATTGAACTCTTATGTCCTCAATAATCCTTAACACACCGAACTGAAAAACCGCGACTCTTGGGAAAACCGTTTCTGTAAATCTCAATATTCGAAGACCAGACGTTCCTTTCCACGGCATTATCTGTATCAACCTCATCTGAACACCACCAAACACCAAATAAGGACAGTCCGTCGTAAGATCCGTCGTTGTTTTCTCCACCTGGTAGTAAAGTTAACCCTGTACTGTTATTTTTTGAAAGGTCGTCTCCAATAATATTCACCGGTCCACCTGTATAGATTGCCCAGTCTGTCTTGGCTGCCAATGCCTTGCAAACGGATGGACTGGTGGCACTAAGATGTGAACCCACATAATTCAGAAGTGTTACCCATTCGGCATCTGTGGAAACATGCCAGCCAATGGGTGCTATATTCCTGGTGTCGTGTACTGCATACCAGTTATACAGTCTGCCATATTTGGCTGTATTGCCATCTGAATTATAATAGCTGGATATGGCACCTGTAGTTAAGCTGCCGAACAAGGAAGAACTGTTAGCTGGTATGACATCACCGTTCCTGTATTTGGAAGTCTTCAGATTCTCAACCATCCATGTCTGGGAGCCAATCTTCACTGTGTTGTATACATTACCATCAACGTCAGTAACCGGAGTCAAGGGACTTGAATCCTCTTTTTTAGAGCATCCGGCAGATATAAGTAAAAGTAAAAATATCAAAAGCAGATTAAGCAAACGGGAGTTTACTAACATAATTATTTTAGGATTAGATTAAGGTGGCAAAATTAAATTAATATATCATTTATTTTACAAAATAAGATTAAAAAAGCGCCAATACCTCCTTAAAAACGAAGGGATTTAATTGCACTTGAATTAGCGGTAATTGGGTCTTCCTTCAAGAAGATTGTTTACAAAGCCTGTCAATCTCAAGACATCTTGTCTGGAATCAAAATCAACCCTGTTTGACTTTAAATAACTCCGGATCTCGTTATCCATCCCTGGCAGATTTCGCAGAATATTTTTCTTATTTAGTGGTAGGTAGTCGTTTCCAGAGAAAGAAAAGAAGTATTCATCCTTTTTCTTTAGTACCATATCGTCAACG
>CAINLJ010000215.1 GCA_903850335.1 uncultured Bacteroidia bacterium
ATTATGGCTGCAAAAGCAGGCAAGCACCTTATCATTGAAAAACCCATTGCGTTAACCTGGGATGAATGTCTTGCTGTTGAAGCAGCAGTAAAAGAATCAGGCGTTAAGACTTGTGTATGCTTTGAATGCCGGTATTCCAGCCAGCTGCTTACGATCAAATCCATTATAGACCAAGGACTTCTGGGAAAAATCCATTATGCCGAAGTAGATTATTATCATGGAATAGGACCCTGGTATGGACAATACAGGTGGAATATTCTAAAAGAGGCAGCGGGAAGCAGCTTGCTTTCAGCTGGATGCCATGCCCTGGATGCACTTTTGCTTTGCATAGACAGCGACTTTGAAAGTGTTAGCAGCTACGCAGGTTACTCCGAAAACAAAGATTTTGCCCCTTACGAATACCCGACCAGCTCCGTGTCAATCGTCAGATTCAAGAATGGCGCAATCGGAAAGACAGCATCCGTGATTGATTGCTTACAACCATATTACTTTCATTTTCATCTTGTTGGCAGTGAGGGAAGCTTACTGGACAATAAGTATTACTCGACAAAGGTGCCAGGACTCGACAAAAATCACTGGACAGAAATTCCAATGAAGATGCTCGATTCGGGTGATGTTTCAGACCACCCCTATCAGGCCCAGTTTGAAGCTTTTTTCAAGGCCGTCGACGAAGGTATTGAGATGCCTTTAACAAGCCTTGCTGATGCATTAAAGACACATGAAGTGATTTTTGCTGCCGACAACTCCGCAGCTCCTCATTCAATTAAATAGTTAAATATATATCTTATGAATAAAATTTCGGTTATAGCCTCTCTTGTAATCATTCTGATGGTATCTTCTCCTGGAATCAGTGCTGGAATAAATCCAGTCAAGGAACAGAGTCATGTGAAAAAAGAATCGGTCCAGACACAAAAACTCTTCAATGGAAAGGATCTAAGTGGTTGGTACACCTTTTTAAAGGGAAAAGGAAAAAATGTTGATCCCAATAAAGTATTCACAGTTGAGAATGGTTTAATCAAAATCTCAGGACAGGAATTTGGGTGCATCACTACTGAAAAAGAATTTAGTAATTATAAGCTTGAAGTTGTATTTAAGTGGGGAGAGAAGACCTGTCCGCCGCGTGTGAACAATGCCAGGGACAGTGGTATTCTTTTACACTCAACAGGTGCTGATGGAGGCTTCTCCGGAACGTGGATGCATTCAATTGAATGTCAACTTATTGAAGGTGGTACCGCCGACATTATCGTAGTCGGTGATGGAACACCAAAATATTCAGTTACCACGACTGTAGGTCCGGAAAAAGAAGATAGTTCTTATGTTTACAGACCCAATGGTACCCCTGTGACGATCACAGGAGATCGTATTAACTGGTTTGCCCGTGATCCTAACTGGAAAGATGTAATAGGATTCCGGGGTGCAAAGGATCTTGAAAAACCTCATGGGCAATGGAATAAGATAGTGGTTATCGCGAAGGGAAAAGAGATTGCGATTTCACTGAACGGTACAAAAGCCAACCATGCCTATGATGTTAGTCCCCAGGGTGGCAAGATTCAAATCCAGTCGGAAGGTGCCGAAATATTTTTCAAAAGTATCGAGGTTACTCCCTTGTGATCCGGTTTGAACGACTGAATTGGGCACTTCACCGGATTCAATATTTCAGACTTTACTATTAACGGACGTTTACTAAATTCTACAAATGGAAAGAATTGTTTTAGGAATATTTGCCCACCCCGACGATGCTGAATTGATGTGCGTCGGCACCCTCTCCTTGTTAAAAAAGGCCGGATGGGAAGTACACATTGCAACGATGACCCCCGGGGATAAAGGATCTGCAGATTTAACACGCGAAGAGATAAGTATAATTAGAAAGGCAGAGGCAGCTAAGGCAGCTTCTCTCCTCGATGGAAAATACCATTGTCTTGAATGTGATGATGTTTATATTATGTACGATCGGGAAACGATTAACAAGACTGTGGCTTTAATCAGGGAAGTCAAACCAACAATAGTCTTTACGGCTAGTCCCAATGATTATATGATTGACCATGAGATGACCAGTCTGGTGGTCCAGACCGCCTGTTTCGCCTCAGGAGTGAAAAACATGGAAGCTTCCGGCACACCATACGATAAAGTTCCTCATTTGTATTATGTTGACCCATTGGAAGGAAAGGATAAATTTGGAAATCCGGTTATTCCCGCATTTTACGTAGATATATCCGGCGAGATTGAGATAAAGGAAGAGACGCTGTCGTGTCATGCCAGTCAACGGGAGTGGTTGAGAAAGCACCATAAAATGGATCAGTATATTTTGGCGATGAAGCAATTTGCAGCACATCAGGGAGAAGCAATACATGTTGAATATGCCGAAGGTTTCAGGCAACACCTGGGTCATAGCTATCCGCAAAATAATATATTGAAGGAGCTTCTGGGGGAGGCAGTCATGTTGGCAGGCATTTAAGCGGTTAGGTTTTTCGGGATTTAGGCTATTCGACTGGCCGGCGATTTGGCTATAGAGATATGTTGGTGTACAGCAGAAAATGAAGTATTATTATAATTATCATATATTTAGCATGTTACATTATTTTTAAGGAGGTTGTTTCATAGGAAAAAAAATTTAAACCCCGCTATGTGGAAAAGCAAAGAACTCAAAGAATTAAATATCAATAAACAGACAAACTAATGGCCAGAAAATTAAGCATGTTAGCCCCTGAGTGGTGGGATTTTACGACCCTGGAAGATGATTTATTAATGGATGCTGCGAAACTAACCCCTGAAGATCTTCTTCAGTTATCACGACCAGGCTTTAAAGTTGTATTTTATGATACGCTCGAAGATTTCTATCTTGCCGAGGCACTCGAGTACATCACTGCCTGGAAGCAGGCGACAGCCCGTAATCCCGTTGGTGTTTGCGGCCCGATTGGACCGACTGAGCAGCTGCCCTTGGTCGCCCGAATCGTAAATGCCCTGGAGTTAAATCTCTCCGATGCCCACTTCTGGGGAATGGATGAGTGGTATGTCGATGGTAAAGAATTGGATGCCAGTCATCCATTGTCATTTGAGAAAGCAGACCGTGACTTGTGCTTTAACAGGATAGACCCAAAATACAGAATGCCAGATTCGAATATGCACTTCCCGAAGGCGGACACCAGTAAATATATCCAAAGCTGGGACAGTGGTGTTCGGTGTGCCGTGATGCAGGGTGGCCAGGGCGACACTAAACACTGGGCCTTTAACGACCCTTTGAAACGGGAAGGTAAGTATAAGGATGTGCCACCTACTCCTGAAGAGTTTCGTCAACTGACTACACGTGTTGTCGATCTCCATCCGATTACCTGTATGCAAAATGCCCGTACAAGTGCAGGTGGTGTAGTTACAGGCATTCCAAGACAAGCCCTCACAGTAGGACCTCAACAAACCTGGAAAGCCGATAAGGTTTCTATCTGGCAGGCCGGAGCTCATGATAATGCTTTCGGACAACGATTAACGGCTTTGATGATCAGCAAGAAAATCATGGATAGTGCAGTACCTATGTCTCTTCTGGCCGATCATCCAAACGTCCGGTTCAACTATTTCAGAGGCGGAATTGGAGTCTGCGAGACTGAAATGCACTGAGGAAAGATATAAGGCAAAAACAGTCCGGTGATAGAGAATACAAATGTGATCAGTCAATCTTTCGAATCAAAAGAAAAGGGAAACTTCATTCCTCACCATGCAAAAGGAAGTAATGCTGAAATAACAGATTTCCAGCCTTTTGATGAAACTTTGGAGGTTGGAAAACCTGTTTATATGACTCCCGCCGGGGGGCGTTCATCCGATAATACGGCATTTCCGTTCTTCAATATCGAAGAACCCGGGAAACAGGGTATAATGGTTGCTGTCGGCTGGACGGGCAAATGGTATGCTGATGTAACCCTTCAGGACGAAAAATCGTTTGTTTTGAAAGCCGGAATGGAGAAAATACGGTTAAAACTATTCCCAAAAGAGGAGATATGTACACCAAAGATTTGTTTGCTTTTCTGGCAGGGTGAAGACCGAATGACAGGTCATAATCAATTCAGGCAATTTGTTCTGGCTCATCATCCACGAAAGATTGACGGCAAACATGTCGAATTGCCCTTTTCAACTTTTTTGGCCCGTGAAGGCCCTCCTCCTTGTAACGAACATACCTGTTCAACTGAATCTTATTCTATTGCAGAGATAAACAGGCATAAACAATTTGACATCGTGCCCGAGGTTTTCTGGCTCGATGCCGGGTGGTATGCCTGTAACGGACAGTGGCCTAATGTGGGTAACTGGACACCGAACACCGATAACTTTCCAAACGGCTTTAAACCTGTTACAGATGCGGCACATCGGGTCGGAGCAAAGTTTCTGCTTTGGTTTGAAGCGGAAAGGGTGACCAAAGGGACGTTGTTTGCTAATCAAAACCCGGAATGGTTACTGAACCTCCCGGGAAATAGTAATTCGCTTTTTAATCTTGGAAACCCGGAGGCACGAACCTGGCTGACAGGATATATTTCAGACTTTCTCAAAAAGAGGGAATCGATTATTACAGGCAGGACTTCAACTTCGATCCAATGCCGCACTGGGAAGCGAATGACAAGCCCGAGCGGATTGGAATATCAGAGATCAGGCACATCGAAGGGTTGTACGCTTTCTGGGATTCTCTTTTAGAACAGTTCCCTAACGTGATTATCGATAATTGCTGAAATAATAATTCTATGATAGCTCTCAGACGGTCAGCGGGTATTTTCATTTTGTGCATTCTTCTGATTACCCAATATCCGGGAATTCAGGAAACACAAGCCCTACCCACCAAAAATGACCGGTTAATTTCGAAATCCGTGATCTCATTAAACGGAGAATGGCTCATTGAAAAAGACCCGCAGAATATTGGAAGCGCACAGAAATGGTGGGAGGCACCACGGCCCAATGCACAAAAGATCAAAGTTCCCTGGATTCTTCAGGAGCTTTTCCCTGCTTACCATGGGGTGGTCTGGTATTGGCATGATTTTGTGGCTCCAAAGAATAATTTCGATTCGGGCCGGATGATTTTGCGCTTTGAATCTGTGGATTATATGGCCGATGTCTGGCTTAATAATACTTTTCTTGGCCGTTACGAGAGTGGCGATGTCTCATTCGAAACAGATATCACGGACCATATTCAACAAAATGAGGTTAATCATCTCAGCGTAAGGGTACTGAATCCCTCGAATGAACCCATTGACGGCATGACGTTAAAGCAGATTCCCAGGCAGGCAAGAGTCATTCCCTACAGTGCCGGAGGGGAATATAATTGTGGAGGGATCACCGGTACCGTGGAGTTAATGCTTACTCCTTCCGTTCGTGTTGAGGATGTTTTCACTTCGGCCAATTCAAATAGTGATGAAGTTCAGATAGAGACAACACTACGAAATGCCGGAAACAAAAGTGCAAATCAGCACCTTATTTTTTCCCTTGCTCCTGCGACAAACGGAGAAACTCTTCAAATTTTGGAGACAGATTTTGCTGTTCCGCCCGGGGATACGACGATAAAGACGTCAATGAAAATTGAAAACCCCCGTTTATGGGACCTTAATGACCCTTATCTCTACCGCCTGAGCCTTAGAAATATTAACATGGACGATCAGTCATCTGATGAACACTCGGTTCGTTTTGGTTTTCGGGATTTTAAATTTGAAAATGGATATTTCAGACTAAACGGTAAGCGCCTCTTTTTAAGATCCTCACATTCATGCAATAACTATCCGGTTGGCCAACGGCTGCCCATAAATCCGGATCAGGCCCGTAAGGATTTACTCGATATGAAGGTGATGGGATTTAATACAATACGTTTTATCTGGGGAGGGGCGCAACAATATCAGCTTGATTTATGCGACGAGATAGGGCTTATGGTTTATAATGAATCGTTTGCCTCTCAGGGTATGGATAGTTCGGCTGTGATGTTTCAGCGTTTTGACTGTTCTCAGCTTGGGATGATCCGGCGTGACAGAAATCACCCGAGCGTCGTGATTTGGGGTCTTCTAAACGAGACATTTGATGGCCCGGTATTCAGACATGCGGTGGGACTGCTTCCGCGATTAAGATCTTTGGATGACAGCCGTCTTGTTCTTCTGGGAAGTGGCCGATGGGATGGTCAGTTTTCTATTGGCTCCATTTCAAATCCCAAATCCATGGCATGGGAATACCACCTAGGAAATGAAGGTCCCGATGCTCCTCAATCAAAAATGACTAAGATAGGTGGGTATTGCAACGGCTCAGGAGACGCTCATGTCTATCCGATAGTGCCCCAGACAAGGAAAGCTACCGAATTTATCCGTAGCCTTGGACATTCTACGAAACCTGTATTTCTCTCAGAATATGGTATAGGCAGCTCTGTCGACCTGTGGAGGGTTACCAGACAATTCGAAAGTATTGGAAAAGAGAAGGCTGAGGACGCTCAATTTTACAAGGATAAATTAGACAGATATCTATCAGACTGGGAACGATGGAACTTGAATGAGATCTATGTCAGAAAATTTATGAGCATAAATCCACAATTACGATTCCGGTCACTCAAAAGGATGAGGAGTTACCGCTTGTAATTCCTGTCTATTCGATCGAGCTGCCTGTCGATGAGCCGGCAGGTAAATACATCCTCACGGCTACCCTCGAACGAGGTGGTGCACCAACCTGCGGGGTGGTTGAGTTTTATGTTGATGATCGAAATCAGATGCCGGCAATAGAAAATGAAGTCACCACATGGGGAAGAGATTCAGTCCTGACGAGATGGCTTACAGATCATCATATCAAAACCCGGGTTTTCAGCAGCGAAAATCAAAAGCCGGGAGAAATAATTCTTGTTGGTTTAAACCCACCGGACGACAGGGATACTCTAGCCTCTTTTACGGCGTTGGTTAAACATATTGCAGGGGGATCCAAGGCAGTTTTTCTTTCTCCTGAAGTGTTCAGGCAAGGGAAAAATAAAGTCAGGTATCTGCCTTTGGCAAATAAAGGGTCATTGTCGGATTTATATAGCTGGCTTTACCTTAAGGATGAATGGGCTAAACATCACCCAATTTTTGAAGGTCTTCCGGCTGGTGGTCTTATGGATCATCAATTCTACCGCGAAATAATACCGTCAAATGCATGGATAGGACAGGATTCGCCGAGGGAAGCTGTGGCCGGGGCTATAAAATCATCTCTCGATTATTCATCCGGCCTGATGGTGTCGGTAAATGACTTTGGTGCCGGACAGTTTATTCTAAATACTTTGCTGATCAGGGAAAATCTGGGTATCCATCCCGCTTCGGAACGTCTTTTAAGGAACATGATCCGATATGCCACCCGGGAACATGAAAGACCAGCATTAAAATCAGGGATTGATTTTGAAACAACATTAAAGACAATAGGTTATAAATAATCATTTGTGCTGGGATAAAAATTAAATGTAAATGAATTAATCGCGGGAAGAAGGTTAATATACTTTTTCATAATCCCATAAAGACTGGTTCAGCCCGCTCCGGGGCTGCTGTTCATCACGCATCATTACCCCCTGTTCCGTTTCTCTCCACCGGGGGCTACGAAGGTTAAGATGAAATAAAATAAGGTTTAAAGGCAATGAGCTAAATATAACAGGTTCATTCATCAATTATTAAAATCATAATTCCGGATTATTAAAAAATTGTGAATTGTAGAGCGGAAAGTTCCGTCCTTGCCGGGACGGGGATTCAGGATGTATCTCATTTTCTACCCATATATTGTTCCTGGCGGAACATATTTCAAACATAATTTTGTATCACCTTTGGGTAAAACAGAAAACGAAAAGGAGGGTATTCCAATCAGCCCAGTTTAAAAGAGTAATACAACCGGGTCCCGTGGTTTTCAACAGCAGAAATACGGAATTTTAATATGGATTTTTAAAAAAAGCTAATCCAATTTGCTTTATCAGGACTTGCATTTCAACGAAAGCCAGAATCACAAATAAATCAACCATTTACAGCCCTGGAAGGGCTTTCGTTCAGACGGACAGAGGCTGTATCAAAAGGGAAAAATTTAAATGCAATTGCCGCAAAGTGAAAACGTAAAGAATAGTAAAGCACTATATATCTGCTTATTAACTTTTCTCAACATTCCGTTTTCATTATTTAACCCGGAGGTAGAAGGCTTTTGATACAGCCTCCGTTCATCTGAGAAGCATTTTGCAATGCCCGGTAGTAAAGCACCCCGAGGAGTCAAATCTGAATAACCCCCGGTGAAGTGTAACGGAACCGGGGGTAGGAATGCGGTTAAGATTGCAACCCCGGCAGCGGGTTGAACATGGTTTATGAAATGGGTGTAATTCTGAAGATCAGTCGAACCTTACCTGGGGCAACGAATACGTATATGTGAAACGTCCGGGCGCAAAAGCAGGCAAAAGAACGAACCCTTGTATCGGACGGAACAGAGCGAAAGAAAGCTGAAATCAAAACCATCAAAATGGAAATAAAGTTATATTCTAAATAAATTACGGAATTTCTAAAACTTTTTTGCATCTTGCTTTACTAACATACGACCTATGAAAAAAATTTCAATAATTTTCGCTGTAACATTTTCCCTGCTGTTGAATAGTGCCTTTGCCATTAGCCCTCAGAAACCGGTTCTTGTTAAACTTCCCTTTGCTTTTTCAGATATTGGAAGGACACCCATGGAAAATACACCAGTACTCTTCGATTCACGTTTACTGATTGTCTCCAACTACAGGCCAGGCTTAGGTCATGCGAAGGGGAAGGATGCCTATTTGTATATTGATGATTTGCAAACTGGTAAGCAGGTAGCTAAATTTGGCCAGGGTCATTCGTTTGTCACCGCATACGTAAATGGTAATGAATTAAACGTTTTTGCCCTTGAATTTACTGATTTTGGGCAGATTATGAATTCCACGGGTATTGACAGGATTACAACAACAGATCTTAAAGAATGGAAAACTGAAAAAGTCATCCTTCCTGAAGGAGCGGAGCATCTGTTTAATTCTTCCGTTTGCCGGGATGAATCAGGATATGTCATGGCCTACGAATCAGATAAGCCCGTGCAGTTTTGCTTCAAATTTGCCCGTTCCAAAGATTTGTCCAAATGGGAAAAACTTCCGGAACTGGCTTTCACCGGAGAAAAGCATGAATATTCTGCCTGTCCGATGATCAGGTATTTTAAGCCCTACTATTATGTCATTTATGTCCATGATTTGCTTGCCGGACATAATGGATGGACCTCATTTCTTACACGGTCAAAGGATCTGCAAAACTGGGAACTAAGTCCGTTTAACCCTATCCTGGAGGCTACCAGCGGTGAAGGAAAGAATAACTCGGATACAGATATTTTAGAATATGATGGTAAGACCTACCTCTACTATGCTACTGGTGATCAGGAAACATGGGGAACCGTAAGGGTAGCTCAATATGACGGGAGTGAAAAAGCCTTTTTCGAAGGTCATTTCCCGAAAAACCAAACATTCAAAAAAGTTTCAGCAAAATAAAACATATAATTATGAAGACCAGCACAAGCCGAAATACGATACTACTTATGTTACAAGTGGTATTCTGCCTTTTTATGGTGCTTTCGGCCGAAGCCAAACAACCGGCACAGGTTAAATCAATACAATCTGCCTTCAATCCGGCTACGGCAACATGGGATATCGCGTGGCCTGGTAAAGTCTCGCAATATGATTTGGTATACCTCTCCCCGCCCATTGATCCTTTGCAGGGAATTCCGTTGGGAAATGGCGAATTGGGTGTTTTATTCTGGTGTGAGGATTCAAAATTAATCGCCGTCGTTAATAAGAGTGACCACTGGGACGATGCGAAATTTGGTCCGTTTCATAACTGGAATGGTGCAGAAGAAGATTACAGTACAACACAACGCCATGCCTGCCGCATAGTTATCGATTTTAAACTGCCCATCTTCAACACCTTATACATTACCGGATTTAAAGGAAAACTTAATCTTGCCGACGCATCATTTACTATGGAGGCAACGAGTGCTTTTGGGAAAGTGAATCTGAAAGCCTTTGTCGATCATGCCAGCGGGATCCTGTTTTATGATTTAAATACCGATCTGGATGAAAATATCCCGCTTGACATTGCTGTTGAGCGGTTTGGTTCCCGTACTTTTTCCCACTGGTATCATCAGATTAACAGGGATGCATCAATTGGATTAAATGGTACAGAGGCGATTGCCGATAATGACGGTGTATATATTACACAAAAATTGTCTTCTGGCACCTTTGCTGCAGGAGGCAGTGTTATCCAAGTCAAAGATCTGACAGTCAAATATTCCCGTATTCATTCACATCTTTCAGAAATAAAACTATCCGGAAACCGGCAAAAGAGTGCTCAACTTGCTTTCGTGGTAACCTCTCCCACCGATAAAAATCCGGTTAATGAAATAAAAACTGCAATAACATCGGTTAGGGAAAATGGGATTGCAACCTACCAAACTTCAAATGAAGAAGCGTGGAAATCAATCTGGAACCGTTCCTTTGTTGACTATGGCGGCGACTACCTGAATAACTTATGGTACCTCACAATGTTCTATGCCAATGCCTCACAGGGAGGTAAATATCCGGGCAGGTTCAACAATGGAATCTGGAGCTGGAGCAGGGATGTGCAGAACTGGAATTTTTACTTTCACTGGAATCAGCAACAGATCAGCTGGCCACTTAACACCGCAGGTTTCCATGAGCTTGTTAATCCATATCTGGACTTCAGGTTCAACTCTCTTCCTCAGGCCAGAGAAGATGCAAAGACCTATTTTAATGCCCGTGGTGCCTTTATCTCCGACGTGACAGAACGTCGCGGGTATAACTCATCAGGAGAAAAAATTAACCATACCCCAATTGCAGAGATTGCCCTGGACTTTTGGAGACAATATGAATTTACAGGTGATAAAAAATTTCTCAACGAGAAGGCTTTACCTTTTATGCTTGAAGCTGCCCGTTTTTATGAATCCATTCTTACAAAGGAGACCGACGGATTATACCATGCCAGGGAAGGAAGCGGGTATGAAGGATGGATCAAACTTAGAGATGGCCTCACTGAACTCACCTACGCCAAAGCCTTGTTTTCATCAGCATTATCAGCATTAAAGGTTGCAGACAAGACTCTCCCGGAAGGGATAAGGTGGAAGGAGATTCTTGAGCATCTTGCACCTCTGCCTGTACTTAAAAATGATGATGAGAGTATCTTACGTGATGGCTCAGGATTCAAATTAAACCGTGGATTTTTCAAGGGAACACCTTCTCCAACAAACGAGATCCTGGCTGCCGGTTATGGAATAAAAGAGCAAAAAATGCTTGTCGTGTATAATCCAATTGGCAAAAGTGACAGTATTAAGAGCAGGTTATATCCAAACAACGGATTGAAATTACTGGATGGCATTTTTCCTTCTGTCCCTTCATCTCCTGTCTTTCCTTCGGGAGTGATCGGATTATCACAGAAGGATGAAAGTGATTTCAAACTTGCCACTACGACTACGCTCCTTTACGGATCAGAGATAACAGGATGGGATCCCGTACCAGTCGTTATGGCCCGGCTGGGAATGACAAAGGAGCTGGCTGTTGACCTTGAACGCTTTCCGGGAAGGTGGCAGATTTACTGTAACGGATGGGGGCACTGGGGTCTGGAGGATGAGGTAAATAAAGATGCGGAGTGGTTTTTCAGGACTAATATGGTTGTCGATGTAGCTTCCAGGGTAAAAGATGAGAAATTCCCGTTACCTGTGTGGCCATTCCGCCACATGTCGATGGAAGCAATGTCTGTGCTTGCCACCGCAATAAATGAGTCCTTAGTACAAAGTTATGACGGTACAATCAGGATCTTCCCGGCTTTCCCCATAAATAAAACCGGGCGTTTCACGTTGCATGCACGCGGAGGTTTTATTGTTTCCTCCGAGATAAAAGCCGGCGAAATTCAGTGGATTAGTATCAGAAGCCTCCTCGGAAATCCCTGCAAACTGTCGTTACCCTGGAGAAAGGCAATTGTTCAATCGAATTCAACGAACAAAGCGATAAATATTTCTGGCTCAACAGCCATCATCAAGACAAAAATAAACGAACAAATTATTGTGCTTCCGGAGGGTAAAAGTTTGCAATCCTGGTCTGTCGCGCGTGAAAATCCATCAGGCAATGAAAAAGTAAAATACCACACCTCCGGAAAGACAAGACTTGGTATACCCCGGATGTATTAAAAGATGAGGTAAAATAAATTGATTTTCCCAAAGAAATATGCTAAGAACGGTATAACTTAAAATATCAGAAATTTAATATATACATGGAAATAAATATCCGATTCACAAGGTTCACTATTCTTGTTTTACTGATTCATATCTCAGGTGTGTCATTTGCAAAGACTTCAATCACAGGGTTGCGATGTGAATATCTGTGCAATCCATTAGGTATGAATGTTGCGAATCCAAGACTAAGCTGGCTGATTGAAAGCAGTGAAGCAAATGTGAATCAGACTGCCTGTGAGATCCGGGTAGCAACTTCGGTAGAGCTACTAAGAACACAACGCAATTTGGTTTGGAGTACGGGAAAAGTAAACTCCGACCAGTCTGTTAATCTGGAATACAAAGGTCCTTCCCTTGAATCTAAAACACGTTATTTCTGGCAGGTAAGAATCTGGGATAATAAGGGAAAATCAACGGATTGGAGTACCCCAGCCTGGTGGGAAACGGCTCTTTTAGAACCCTCACTCTGGAAAGCCGACTGGATTTTTGCCACGGGTAAAACTCCAGGGGATCATCGTCCAGTCTATTTCAGAAAAGAGTTTTCCATAAACAAAAAGATCAGATCAGCCCGTCTGTATATCTCTTCACTTGGACTTTATCAGGCATTTATTAATGGAGTAAAAGTAAGTGCAGATCTTTTTACTCCGGGTTGGACCAGTTTTAATAAAAGGATACAATACCAAACCTATGATATTACAAACTACCTTGGATCACAAAATGCAATTGGTGCTATTGTTGGTGATGGATGGTAATTTTTATACTGATAATCTTAGGAACGCAAAGGCAACCGATGAATATATTTTGAAAGGAGATCGGCTAGAACTTTTTGAACCTCATTTTACATTTCACGGATTCAGATTTGTTAAACTGGAAAATTTCCCTGGAAAGCCTGATTTAAATACTGTTACCGGTATTGTCATTCATTCGGAAATGCCTCCGACCGGATCGTTTGTATGCTCCGATTCCCTGATTAACCAGTTACAACATAACATCCAATGGGGGCAACGAGATAATTTTCTTGATATCCCAACGGATTGTCCTCAACGCGATGAGAGGCTCGGGTGGACAGGCGATGCGCAGGTTTTTGCCCCTACTGCAGCTTTTAATTTCGATGTGGCGCCATTCTTTACCAAATGGCTTCTTGACGTTGCTGCCGATCAGCTTCCAAATGGTAAAGTACCCGATGTAATTCCCGATGTTCGACAGGGGCGGGGTAGTTCAACAGCATGGGCCGATGTATGCATCATTGTTCCCTGGACAATCTATCAGGTGTATGGCGATAAACGGATTCTTCAAAATCAGTATTCAAGTATGAAGGCTTGGGTAGAGTATATGCATTCAAGGGCAGGTGATGATAACTTATGGACCGGCGATGAGCATTTCGGTGACTGGCTGGCTTACGCATCCACTGATTCAGATTATCCTGGAGCCACGACTGACAAGGATCTTATCGCAACTGGTTATTATGCTTATTCCACAGGCCTTCTTGCTCAAATCGCCCAGATCATCGGGAACACTGAAGATGCAAAAAAATATAAAGAACTGGCATCCAATATTAAGGATGCCTTTCACACTGAATTTATCACTCCCGCTGGCAGATTAGTTTCAAATACTCAGACAGCCTATTCACTCGCACTAATATTTGGAATGATGCCTGAGAATCTGATCACAAAGGCAGCAGGATATCTTGCCGAAGATGTTAGAAAAATGGAGCATCTTACCACAGGTTTCGTAGGAACTCCGTTGCTTTGTAAAGCACTCTCTGACAATGGATACGATGATCTGGCTTTTATGCTGCTTATGCGAAAGGAATATCCTTCGTGGCTTTATCCGGTTACAATGGGAGCAACCACGATCTGGGAAAGATGGGATGGACAAAAGCCTGACGGATCGTTTCAGGATGTCTCGATGAATAGCTTTAACCATTATGCCTATGGCGCAACCGGACAATGGCTCTATCAGTATGTAGCAGGAATTCAGAACGATCCGAATATTCCGGGGTACAAACATATCATTCTTCAGCCTCATCCAGGCGGTGGACTTACATCCGCCTTATCAGAACTTAAAACAGGTTATGGAACAATCAAATCGGACTGGAAAGTTGAGAACGGAATTATGAACTATTCATGCTCTATACCTCCAAATAGTTCGGCTACAGTATGTTTTGACGAAATTGACAAACAAAATATTGTCCTCAATGATCTGCCGATTTTGAAAAATGGGAATGCGAAAATTTCTCAAAAAAATCAAACGGTAAAAATTGAAGTTGGAAGTGGAAATTATATATTTAACCTTCCTTTAAAAGTAAAAAATTCCAAACCATAAAAGATGCAACAAAAGTTTTAAACAGATTACTTCAATAACTACAACTAATTATGACAATTCTTAAACCAAGAGAATGGACAACACTGCTATTGCTTCTTCTGGCAGGCAGTCTAACGGGTCAGGTAAAACTTCCGCCCCTTTTTACAAACAATATGGTTCTTCAGCGGGGCATGGCAATTCCCGTGTGGGGATGGGCTTCACCAGGTGAAAAAGTAACTGTTACTCTCGAAAAAGCTACTGTCAGTGCAAGAGCAAATAAGGATGGAAAATGGTCACTTAAATTACCGTCCATGAATTATGGTGGTCCATTTCAAATGATCGTAAAAGGGAAGAACCTTCAAACACTCGAAAATGTGATGATCGGTGAGGTGTGGATATGCTCTGGTCAGTCGAATATGGAGTTTAACCTGCTTAATGCAGTGAACGGCGATGCTGAAGTAGCTGCCTCAAATCATCCGGATATTCATCTTTTCACAGTAAAGCGCAGGATTTCACAAACACCGCAGGATCAACTTGAGGAGGGTGAATGGGTGACCTGCTCACCAAAAACATCGCCACGCTTTTCGGCTGTAGCCTATTTCTTCGGCAGGACTCTAAGCGAAAAATTAAAAGTCCCGATCGGACTTATCAACACATCCTGGGGAGGGACCATTGCTGAGACCTGGACAAGCATTCAGATGATTGATCAGAATCCGGATTTTACCACACAGATGTCACAATTAAAGCAGATTAACCTCGACGATTATGCAAAAACGATCGAAAAGGAGGTAAAAACACGCGTCGGAGAATTTTCGGACGTCGACCTTGGGATGAAAGGAAATGATCCTGTCTGGGCAGCACCTGGCTTTAATGATTCCGCATGGAAAACAATGAAACTGCCCGGATATATTGAAAATAATGGATTGCAAGGCGTCGACGGAATAATCTGGTTTCGCAAGGAAATTGAGATCACCCCCGAAGAGGCAGGTAAACAGGCAACACTTAGTCTCGCCAGGATCAATGACTCGGATCATAGTTTTTTGAATGGTACCCCGATAGGATCTACGATTCTTATGGCTGATAAATCAAGAATTTACACCATCCCGGCCGGATTGCTGAAACCAGGAAAGAATATCCTTACTGTTCAGGTAGAAGACGTGGGAGGAATGGGAGGTATTTATGGTGATTCAACCAGCCTGAAACTGCAATGCGAAAAACGCACAATTCCTTTAAACGGTCTTTGGAAATATAAAGTCGGACTCATAAAATTCAATACGGTCCTAAGCCCTAACTCCTATCCCACATTGCTTTACAATGGGATGATTCATGCGCTCGTGCCTTATGGCATCAGGGGTGCCATCTGGTATCAGGGCGAGAGTAATGCCGGAAGGGCGAAGCAATATCAGCGAGTATTCCCGGATCTGATCAAAGACTGGCGGAATCACTGGAACCAGGGAGATTTTCCATTCTTTTTTGTGCAACTGGCAAACTTTATGAAAGTTGATTCAATACCTCAGGAGAGTACCTGGGCGGAGCTTAGGGAAGCACAAAGCATGACCCTGGCACTTCCTAACACCGGGATGGCCGTCACGACTGATGTTGGCGATGCAATTGATATCCATCCGAAGGATAAGCAGACGGTAGGGAAACGACTAGCCCTGGCCGCACTTAAAGTTGCATTTAAGCAAGACCTTATTTATAGCGGACCCGTTTATAAAGATATGATTATCAATGGCAATAAAGTTTCTCTTAGTTTTACTGAGGTAGGTGCCGGATTGAAGGTTAAGGATAAATATGGCTATCTAAAAGGATTTGCAGTGGCAGGTGCTGATCATAAATTCTATTGGGCAAGTGCCCGGTTGACGGGTACGAATTCCATTGAAGTATCCTCTGCTGAAGTTCAGCAACCTGTCGCCGTAAGGTATGGGTGGGGCAACAATCCGGATGATGCAAATCTTTACAACAGTGCCGACTTGCCAGCATCTGCGTTTAGGACAGATAAATGGAAGGGAATTACCGAGTAAATTTACACCGGATCTTATGAACAAATTCTTCGTTGCCCTGTCATTTTTGGGTCTGATCGGCTGCGGTCCGTCGATGCGGTCGTCAAATAGCACAGCAGTCTCCACCGGCCCAACAAATCCAAAAATTGATAAGGCGAGTATCTCTTTCCGGATTGGTGTACCGTTATGGTCGTCGCAAAAGCGGTTTGAAGAGGTTCTTAATCTTTTTGACAAATATAAAGGGGTCACGGATGAGATAAGCTTTTTTACATCTGCGACGCATCCTCCCATTCCAATTGATGTATTCAGGGAAAGGGCCGGGATTCTAAAAGCAAGGATGGCCGAGGCCAGAAAACATGGTTATAAGGCGGGAATAAATATCCTGTCCACGATTGGTCATCATAACGAAAACCTCGACAACTCACTTAAAGGTGATTATATCAATATGACCAATATAGATGGCCAGATTTGCAAGGGCTCGTTTTGTCCGAATGATGATCGCGTACGTGAATATGTACGAATAATCTACGAATTAACGGCAAAGGCCAATCCTGATTATATCTGGGTCGACGATGATGTCAGGTTTGGGCACATGCCTATTGGTCTGGGATGTTTTTGCGACAACTGTCTATCCGTTTTTCAGAAAGAATTGGGAGTTAAGTACACCCGCGAAAGCCTCAAATCTGCTTTTAATGACGGGGAGACCGAGCAGAAACTGAAGGTACGCGCAGAGTGGCTTCAACATAACAGAAACACTATATCCCGTCTCTTCACGCTGATTGAACAGACTGTGCATAAGATCTCACCGGATATGCAAATTGGCTTTATGACGGGTGACCGTTTTTATGAGGGATATGATTTTGACAACTGGGCCAAAATCCTGGCAGGTCCAAAACATACGCCCGTGATGTGGCGGCCAGGCGGTGGATATTATAACGACAATACAACCAGCGAGTTGGTTGGCAAATCGCATGATGTGGGCAGACAGGTTTCAGTCTTACCCCAGGATGTGGTATCGATACAGTCTGAAATTGAGAACTTTCCTTACCAAAGGCTAAAGAAAGCAGCTAACAGCGTCGCCTTGGAGGCATGTTCTCATATTGCTGCCGGGTGTACTGGTGCAGCCTTTAATGTTCTCTCATTTTATGATGAGCCATTGGATGAATATGAACCGCTGATGGCGAAACTTTCGGAGTCAAGACCTTTCTTCGATCTGATGGCCAGCACGCTGGGACGATCACCGATCAGCGGAATTCATACTTTCTGGAATAAGGACAGTTACATAACCGGAAAAATTGAGGAAGGAAACTGGTTAAGTGCCGGTAACCCTGTTGTTAATCACGATTTGTATTCCATCGGTCTGCCTGCCAGCTATTCAGGTAATGCTTCGAAGGTTACAATTCTTGGTAAAGACAATGTTTTGGCACTTCCAAAATTTGTAATCAAAATCTTACTCGAAGGAGGGGTTTATATGGATGCTCAGGCGTTGAACCAACTGAACAAAATGGGCTTTGGCGAGCTGACAGGATTTGAGCCTGCCGGTTCTGATAATGTTGACCGGATTGAAAAATTTACAAATGATCCCTTGAATGGCATTTATTCTGGTCGTCAACGTGATAACAGGCAGTCGTTTTGGAAATCAGAGGCCTGGACTTTAAGGAGAACAGACGAAAAAGCGCGGTTCCTTAGCTCTCTGGTTGACTATTCATGCAAAGATGTATCGGAATGTACGTCAGGAGTTTTCGAGAACAAGCTCGGAGGGAGAATATGTGTTTCCGGATATTATCCCTGGACATTTATGGAAAATCAATCAAAGGGTTCACAAATGAAGTCGGTCTTTCGCTGGCTCTCAAGAGAGACATTACCAGCTTATATCTCCTCGTTTCATAAGGTTAATCTCTGGGTACGTGAGCCACAAAACGGAAGGATTGCCTTAGCATTCACAAACTCTTCATTTGATGCGGCACAAAATGTGACGCTAATGTTACGAACAGAAAATAGGACGATTAAGGTCTATGACATGAGGTGTCGCGAGAGTGTTATTCAGAGTTCCGGGACTGACGGGTCCTATCAGAAATTCGTAATACCCGTAGTTGATCCCTGGCAGATGAGGCTTGTTATGTGCGAATGAGAACCACGGAGGCACGGAGAGCACGGAGGAACACAGAGAGAATTTTTCCGTGATCCTTTGTGTACCGTGCTTCGTGGTAAAAAAGGAATGCACTGATTAGATAAATGGATGCAAGGGAAATATCGTCCGGGTTTACCCACGCGGCCCGATAGGTGCTGCCTATGATCAGAATCCTTAAGCAGATCATACCGATTGTGTGCTAACACCCTAAGCTCTTGCAGTTTTTTTGACCTATTTTCTTCGGATCGACAGTTGCTTCTATGTAACTCAGTCCCCAGGTACGCAATCCGGCAATGATAATGTAAAGTACTGCAGCCATTATCAGTGGGAAAAAGGGGATCAGATGAAAAAGTTGTGGGGAATGGTGTAAAATTGAATTTTGATCTAAAATGCAGCGATTTGCAGGATTTTAGTTGGCAAATAGAAAAGGTGCAGAGCACTGAAGATATTTGTAGGATATGCGAGACTACATGCACC
>CAINLJ010000216.1 GCA_903850335.1 uncultured Bacteroidia bacterium
ATTCCACATACTTCCTCATTAATGAACAGACTTGAGTTTGTTGGTAACTCACTCTTTATTCCATTCTTTCTGATCAGTGTTGGGATGTTAATAAACCTTCATGTTCTTCTGGATGGAACTCATGCACTTATAATCGCCGGAACCTTAACAATAGTTGCATTGATAGGCAAATATATCGCTTCGTTTATCACATCCGCCATTTTCAAATATTCAAAAGCATACCGTAATCTTATATTTGGCCTAAGCAGTTCACATGCTGCTGCTACTATTGCAGTTATTATGGTCGGCTTTCGAATCGGAATTGTCGATGAAAATATCCTCAATGGAACGATTGTTTTAATTCTTGTTACCTGCCTTATTGCTTCTTTTGTTACAGAACATTCCGCCAAGCGGGTTTTAATAATGGAAAAGTATAATTCACCAGCTTTGCCTGAGGTTCGCGATCAGAAAATACTGGTTCCAATCTATAATCCCAATAATATGGAGCGTTTGCTTGATCTCGCAATTGCCATAAAAAATCCACGGAATAAATTTCCTATTGTAGGTCTATCTGTTGTTGAAGATGACCTGGAAGCCAGGCAAAAGCTTGTCGAAGCAAAAAAAACACTGGAAAAGGCGATCATTCATGCTGCTGCTGTTGATCAGGAGGTAGAAATTATTACAACAATCAGTCAGAATGTACCCAGTGGTATTAAGCGCGTCGCAACAGAAATATTTGCCAGTGAGATCATTATAGGCTTTGCTTTAAAGAGTCAGTTCACTGATATTCTATTTGGAAACCTGATAAGATACATTGTTGAGAATTCAAATCAAGCAGTATGGGTTTGCAGCATATCTCCCTATTTAAACCATTATAATAGAATTGTTATAGTCTGCCCGCAATATGCCGATCGGGAATATGGTTTTAATCTATGGCTTGACAGGGTGCTAAGATTGGCAAAAACGCTCAAAATTCCTTGTGAATTCCTTTCAACAACTCATACATTCCGTCATGTAAACGAATATATTGTAACAAATAAAATTGCCCTCTCAGTCAGGCATATTGAATTTACGGACTGGTCAGATTTTATGGAAATATCAAAATATATACAGCTTTCAGACCTGGTGATTATAACACTTCCACGCAATGGAGGGATTTCTTATAAAATTAACCAGGAAGGGATTCCAAGGCTTATGGCTAAAAATTTTGAAAATCATAATTTCATCCTAATTTATCCCAACGGCCTCGATGACAATCAGGAAATGATGTTTTCAGAAGATTTTGATAATAATTTGATTGATGAAGGTTTAAACCAGCTTTCAAAAAGGGCCAAAAACCTCACCGGTGTCTTCCGAAAAAAATAGCAGATAATTATACTTCTTTTTGTTGTTATCCTCTTGTGGTATCCTAAAAGAAAGGTAAATACGCCTTTCGAATGGCGATGGTCGATCCCTATGATCGGATTGTTCCTTGTCGTTGCAGACTTCCTGTATTTTTATGCAATTAGTTATGAAGGGTCATTAATCTCTGTTATTTCAGCTCTTCGAAGAGGAGGTGTAATCATCTCATTCACTCTTGGTGCAATGATGTTTAATGAAAAAAATGTAAAACAGAAAGGCTGGCTTCTTATCGGAATCCTTGCAGGAGTTATAATCCTGCTATTTGGCAGCAAAAAGTAAATTTCCGTCTTTTGAATATCAGGGTTTTATGACTTTCATTAACGCTCCTGGAATCTGAAGCAAATCATAGTCGTGTTCATAAATCAGATATTTATTTTCCCATACTGTAGCAAATTTCTCCTTGTATTCACGCAATCCTTTGTATTGTGAAAATCCTCTGATTTTTTCATAGGCAAATTTCATAGATTTTTCCTTAAATGTATGAGGATCGTTTAACCCGGACATTGGAGCGAATCCAATATTGACACTCGAATAACCTTCAGACTTCAGATACCGGAATAATTCAACCATTAAAAAATCCATTACACCATTAGGCGCATCCGATGTTTTACGAATAAGATCACAAGTTCCCTCTCCTTTGGCAAAATCAGGAACCAGGTTTAAAAACGCTACTATTTTCTCTTCAGCATTCTCAACAGTTATAAGTGTTTGCTGTTTTAATTCGCCCCAAATAAACATTCCCTGTGAGAAAATGATCTCACTACGGCCTGTTTCTTCCAGCCATTCATCAGAAACTGACTTGATTTTCTGAAGTAAACCGTCCTTGATTGGTGGAGTATGAACATGGGTTTTATAACCTCTGTCCTTAACCTTTGATAATGCATTTCGAATCGATTTCTTTGCGCCACCTTCAAGCGAAAACACATTCAAATCAACAATACCCTCCTGCCCAAGGAACATAACTTTCTTTTTCAGGCTCTTATAAATATGCAGGTCCTGCTCAGGGACCCGATAATAGATACTTTTTAATCCTATCTCAAAACAGAACCTGTCAAACTGAGTAATACAAATACTCATTTGTTCTTCATTTTCTGCAACAGGATTTTCAAGGACAACGGCAAAGCTGCCTGCAGGTCGGTAGGCAATAAATGCATTCAAATTCTCAGGTTCAAAAATCATTTTATCCTGATAAGTTTTAAAATAATCCAGTGCTGAATTTCCAAATTTGTCAACTAATTCGCGTGGACGTTCCAACTCCAGCGGGGAAGGGAAAATCTTGAGAAAATAGGGTCTAATTAGGGTATAAATAAGGAATCCTAAAGTTAAAAACCCGCTTACATTGATGGATAAGAGAAACTTATGAGCAAATTTGTCAGCCGGAATCAAATCTGAACTACCGACAAGAAAATAATTTTGTAAGGCATACCGGATCGATTGCAGAAAACTGAAATCAATATTAAAATGCTTCTTATCAAGATAATAGAATCCAATAATGCTATAAACCAGAACAGCAAATATACTCAGTACAGCTGTTTGAATTCCTACTGTGCGTAACCTGGGATTATTTTTCACATAATAATCCTTCTTGGTAATAATGAGAACTATAATTACTAAAAATGCTGCAATTGCCTCTTCGTAATCAACTGCTTTAGTGAGATTTCCGATCATTGATACGAAAGAGAGGAAAAATGCAAACCACCAGGCAATCTTCAACCCTTTCAGCATAAATGAAGCAGTAACAAACAAAAATAAACCCAGGACAAGCACGAAATAGTTTGAAACAATGATTGCATCCAATGGCAGAAAATCCTTTAACCAGTGAACACGTTCCGAAATTGCAGGGGTAAGGACTGAGATTATATTAATTATTCCCAAAGATAATAGAAGAAGTGCAGGTATTATCCTCATTAGGAGCTTATTGATCCTTATGAGAAAGCTAAAAATCCCTGCAAATAAAGGCACCCAGAACTCAAAAAACCTATAAAGAAATGTAGTAGTTACAGCTTCAATATTAGAATAACCCAAACGAATTAGAATGAATGTCATAGAGACTTCAATGGCACCCAGTCCACGCAAAAACGGAGAAATAATCAGGAAGAGAACTGAAATGACATAACCCAGAAAAGCTGCATATAACGATGGAGGATAATTGAGTGCCAACATGGCAATATATAGATGACCAATCCCAACAAACTCAATAAGTACTGAATATAAAACTGTGATAAAAAACTGTTTTTTACTAATTCTGTTTGTCCTGATATCCACAGAAAATACCTCAAAAAACGAAAAGGATTTTACAAGCCACCTATAAAACAATCCCTTTTTTACAATTGATCTGTATATCAAGTATATAATGAATAATAATATAAGAATACAAACAAAGGCAATCCACTCACCCGATCCAAGGCCTCCCACCAATAAAGAATAAATGAAGATTGGAATAGCAACCACGATAACCGATAAGATTCCTACGAATCCATATACGGAAGAGGCAAAGTGGATTTGAGATTTTGTTATTCCTTTTTTCTCAATATCAGCAGTAAAAAAAGCCAAGGAGGAAATTCCTCCTGCAGGCAAAAAGATACTGATCAGATTTCTTTTCAGAAAAAGTACTATCGCACTAATTAAAGAAATTCGGTGTCTTATGGAGGCAAATGAAGCAACATACATAAGTCCCTGAAGTACAATATAAACCAGGGTTAGAACAATACCAGTCAAGACAAAATTCCAATTCGCAGAAAACAAAATCCGGTTTACTTCAGCTAGTTCTGTATGTTCATTTTTAATAAACCATATACCTATGCCAATACATAATAGTGTAAAAATAGCCTGAGCAAAAAGTTTACTATTCTCCAATATGAACGGGAGACTCCTCTCTCTGATGATCCGACCGATGTAATTAACTGGCCTTTTAATTTTAATCCAAACCATATTAGGTACACTACTTAATTCCGAACCGATAGACGCAAGCGGATGAATATATATCACCAGGTTTTAAGACAACTGTTGGAAATTCCTGGTGATTTGGTGAATCTGGAAAATGTTGTGTTTCAAGACATAATGCCGATCTGTAGTTATATGGTTTCCCTTTTTTCCCTATCTCCTTCCCTTTCAGAAAGTTCCCGCAATAAAACTGAATTCCAGGTTCATTTGTAAAAACTTCCATATAACGACCGCTAATCGCATCAGAGATAGTCGCAGCCAATGACACACTTTCTCCATACGTTTTAGTCAATACAAAGTTATGGTCATATCCCATCCCAAATTTTAATTGTTCGTTGGTGTCATTAATCCTCGCTCCAATCAGGGTTGGTGTTGTAAAATCAAAGGGAGTTCCTTTAACCGGATAATATCCGCCTGAGGGTATAAGAACCTGGTTAACAGGTGTGAATTTATTAGCATTTATGTAAAGACTATGGTCGAGAATATCCCCGTTTCCGGCTCCGTGAAGATTAAAATAGGTATGATTGGTTAGATTTATAACTGTAGGCTTGCTGGTTTTAGCCGAATAATATATTCCAACTTCATTTTTATCAGTAAGACGATAAATCATCATAACTTTTAGTTCACCCGGAAACCC
>CAINLJ010000217.1 GCA_903850335.1 uncultured Bacteroidia bacterium
GGCGTGCCTTTAGGTACGCAATAGAGAATCCTGTAAAGTTGTGTACCTGACGGCACACAAACGCTAAACAAACGCTAATATTTCTACCCATATAGTGTCCCTCCGGGACAGTTCCTATGTACAATCAGCTTCTAAATTCGCTGCCCGTTATTGCCTTGATTGAGGACGTGATACAAATGATCTGGTTCAAATTGCATATAAATGTTTATTTAAGACGGGAAACAATCCAACCGATCTCCATGTTACACAAGGACTTACATGCACAAAAAAAGCGCCCAAACAAGACGCTTTTTTTATTATGTATGGAATAGATGACTATTCTTCAGCCTTGGCAGGAAGCTCCCAGCTCTGTGACGCCATACGCTGGTAAGAACGATATCTCCACTTCGCATTCTCCTCGGCAGCCTTAAACAAGTCGTGTGCCTCAGCAGGGAACGACTTTTTCAACGCCGTATAACGTACCTCACTGTTCAGATAATCCTGGAATTTACTCCAGTCAGGCTCCTTCGAATCAAGTTGGAAAGGATTCTTACCTTCCTCCTCCAATTGAGGATTAAAACGATAAAGATGCCAGTAACCACATTCTACAGCAAGCTTTTCCTCTTCCTGTGTACGACCCATCGAACGTAAACCGTGTGCAATACAAGGTGCATAAGCAATCACAATCGATGGTCCGGGATATGCCTCAGCCTCACGCAAGGTCTTAAGAACCTGAGAATTGCTGGCTCCCATCGAAACCTGTGCAACATATATATACCCATAAGTCATCGCGATCGCCCCAAGATCCTTCTTGCGGATGCGCTTTCCAGAGGCTGCAAATTTTGCTACAGCACCAACAGGAGTTGACTTGGAGGCCTGACCACCTGTATTCGAATAAACTTCAGTATCCAGAACAAGCACATTGATATCTTTTCCGGAGGCAAGAACATGATCCAAACCACCATAACCAATGTCATACGCCCATCCGTCACCTCCAAAGATCCATATGGATTTCTTAATCAAATACTGACTTAATGAAAGGATCTCCTGAGCATAACCTGCATTATTTCCTTTTAGAACTTCAAGTACACTCTTAGTTGCTGCTTCTGATGCAGCAGCATGATCACGGCCTTGTATCCACTCATCGAAAGCGGATTTCTCTGACTCAGAAATTCCGGACTCAATTGCATTCAGCATTATTGATTTGATCCTGTCGCGGCTTGCGGCTACTCCTTCTGCCATTCCAAAACCGTATTCTGCGTTGTCTTCAAAAAGAGAATTTGCCCATGCTGGCCCCTTACCTGATTCATTGCTTGAACAGTAAGAGGTAGATGGCGCTGACCCACCATAAATCGATGAACAACCAGTAGCATTTGCAACCATCATCCGTTCACCAAACAGCTGGGTGATCAGTTTAATATAGGGAGTCTCACCACAACCGGCACAAGCTCCTGAGAACTCAAATAGTGGCTGTGCAAACTGAGTATTCTTGATCGTTTTATCTTTCTCAACGATTTTATCCTTGTATGTAACGTTGGCTGCAAAATGATCCCACCTTGCAACTTCTTCTTTTTGTGATTCGATAGGCTTCATGAAAAGCGACTTCTCCTTCGATGGACACACATCGGCACAGTTTCCGCATCCGGTACAATCCAAGGGCGCCACCTGGATACGGAATTGCAGACCCGCAAATTGCTTTCCATTAGGTTTAATTGTGGTTGTATTTGCAGGAAGAGCAGCCAGCTCGGTTTCATCAATAAGGAATGGGCGAATCGCAGCGTGAGGGCAAACATACGAACATTGGTTACACTGAATACAATTTTCAGGTTTCCACTCAGGCACCTCAACGGCAATCCCTCTTTTTTCGAAAGCTGTTGTTCCGGCGTTGAAGGTTCCGTCTTCGCGACCGTTGAATGTAGAAACGGGAAGGTCATCACCTTTCTGCGCATTTATAACATCAACAACGTTCTTTATGAAATCAGGTCTTGTGCTTGTTTCGTTATCTGAACCAACCTTGATTTTAGTCCATTCTCCCGGAACTGCAATTTTCTGAACATTATTACCACCAGCATCAACAGCAGCAAAGTTCATCTTCACGATAGCCTCTCCCTTCATCCCATACGATTTCACAATCGCTTTTTTCATGTGTTCCTGAGCCAGTTCATAAGGAATCACATTTGTTATTTTGAAGAAGGCAGCCTGCATAATTGTGTTTGTACGACCACCAAGACCCAGGTCCGCTGCAAGTTTTGTTCCGTTTATGATGTAGAAATTAATCTCGTTATCAGCAAGATATTTTTTCATCCCGTCAGGAAGTCTGAGTTTTACCTCTTCTTCCTCCCATATTGTATTCAGAAGGAATGAACCGCCTTTTTTCAGTCCCTTCAAAACATCATAAAGATTGACATACGCCTGTACATGGCAGGCCACGAAGTCAGGAGTTGTAATTAAATAAGTTGAACGGATATGGCTATCGCCAAAACGAAGGTGAGAAGCAGTAAAACCCCCTGACTTCTTTGAATCATAGGCAAAATAAGCCTGACAGTATTTATCCGTTGCAGTACCAATAATCTTGATCGAGTTTTTATTTGCACCCACGGTACCATCAGAACCCAATCCATAAAATTTAGCCTCATAAAGATCTTCTGATGAAACTTTCACCTCAGGAAGTAATGGCAGAGAATGGAAAGTAACATCATCTTCGATACCAATAGTGAAATTATTCTTTGGTTCATTCATCTCGAGATTTTTGTATACCGCGATAATCTGAGATGGAGTAACATCTTTTGAACCAAGTCCATACCGGCCACCAACGATAACCGGAGCATTTGGCTTATTATAAAATGCATCACGCAAATCTAGGTATAATGGTTCTCCGTTGGCTCCCGGTTCTTTTGTCCTGTCCAAGACAGCAATTCTTTTGACTGTCGACGGCATTACATTGAAAAGGTATTTGAGAGAGAAGGGACGATACAGGTGGACACTTATCAGTCCAAAGTTTTTACCCTGAGCATTCAAATAATCGATTGTTTCGCGTATGGTTTCTGTTACTGAACCCATTGCAACAATGATATTTTCGGCATCAGGGGCACCATAATAGGTGAACGGATGATATTCTCTGCCTGTAATTTTTGTGATCTCCTGCATATATGACTCAACGATATCAGGAACGGCATCATAATATTTGTTTCCTGCTTCACGTGCCTGGAAGAAAATATCAGGATTCTGGGCTGTTCCGCGCGTTACAGGATGTTCAGGATTAAGAGCACGGTTCCTGAATTCCTGAAGTGCTTCAAGGTCAAGTAATGCAGACAAATCATCCTGACTGATTACTTCCACTTTCTGAACCTCGTGCGAAGTACGGAAACCATCGAAGAAGTTCATAAATGGAATGCGGCTTTTTATCGTAGCCAGATGGGAAACACCGCTGAGGTCCATCACTTCCTGAACAGATCCGGAAGCAAGCATTGCGAATCCAGTCTGACGGCATGAATATACATCACTGTGATCGCCAAAAATGGAAAGGGCATGGCTGGCAAGAGCACGGGCACTGATATGAAATACTGTTGGTAATAGTTCACCAGCTATCTTATACATGTTTGGAATCATCAGCAACAATCCTTGCGAAGCTGTATAGGTAGTGGTCAGCGATCCTGATTGTAATGCCCCGTGGACTGCACCTGCAGCACCCCCTTCACTCTGCATTTCGGCAAGGCGCACAGGCTGACCAAAAATATTTTTACGGCCATTGGCAGCCCATTCATCAACCACCTCTGCCATTGTTGAGGATGGAGTAATCGGATAAATACAGGCAACCTCGCTGAACATATAACTAATGTAAGAGGCAGCATAGTTCCCGTCACAGGTAATAAATTTTTTTTCTTTTGCCATTTTGATTTAATTTTTATTCAATATGAAATTCGTATATTATTTTATTTAAGAAGTTTAGTAAAGAAATCCAAAAAGCCAGAGCGGGATAACATTCCCCTCCCCTATTTCGATCATATCTGCTGCTGCGTAGACTTTTTCCCCCTCAGCCTGAGTATATTTACCACCGATGCAGAAATCATACTGGTCATCAACTTTAAAATCATAATCGGCAGAACTCGAAAGCCTGTGATTATACGCCATCTGATTGTAAAAAAAGGTCAATCTCAGATTTCTGTTATTTATATTATCGGGTGCAATAATATGCAATAAATTGGTGTTTTGCAGATATACAAGATCAGGTTTTTGCAGCTGTCCATTTGTGTTTGCAGAGAAAAGCAGATTGATAAGCCTCGCATTTTTCAGATAATGCAGGTAATTTATAACTGTGGCCCTCGATGTCTCAATCTCAGCGCTTATTTTGCTTACATTCGGTGAAAATGGCATTTGCCCGCCTGTAACCTGAAGAAGTTTGCGAAGTTTGGGAAGGTATTTCAGTTCGATCTGATTAAGATAGGTGACATCTATTTCGAGGGCAAGGTTAACATGCCTCAGAAGACTTTCCCTGTAAAACTCCGGATTCTTAATAAAGTATGGATAGAATCCGCTTTTTAGATATTCGGGGAAATAGGCAAGTGGTCTAACTTTATCAATAATTTCGGGTACGATTTCACGATGATTACTTAAAATATCTGCCAGGGTCAATTTTGAAAATTCCTGCCCGGTCCTGTAATTCAGAAATTCGCGAAAAGACAAGCCTTCGAGATGGTAAATATTTGCAATATCGCTTAAGTCATTTTTACCTTCGAGTATTCTTAGGACCGGTGAACTGCTGAAAACAATTTTTAAACCTGGCAATTCGTCATAACATTGTCTCAGGTCTTTTGACCACTCCTCATATTTATGAATCTGATCGAGCACCAAAGTTTTCCCGCCCCTTTTATAGAACTCGTCGGCAAAAGAAAATATGCGTCTTTTTGCGAAGTAAAAATCATTTAGGTTGACGTAAAGACAATCCCTTGAATTGCCAAAATTCTTGCGGATAAAATCAAGTAAAAAGGTCGTTTTTCCTACGCCTCTAAAACCCTTGACTCCGATCAGGCGTTGTGACCAATCGATTTCATTGTATAACTCCCTGCTTATTAAGTCAGTAGATGCCTCAACTAAAACCTTGTGTGCTTCGAAGAAATATTCCACATCTTTCAATTAATGGGGCAAAAATAATCAAATCGGAAACATTATTGCTATCTCCAGTTTGCATTTTACAGAATTACTGCAATTTATATTTAATAAAAATAAGGGCTTTAGGAATTGTGAATTAACAAAAACCAGAGGAGAGTGATAATTGAAAGTTAAGTTTATGATTCGATACGTTGAATTTGTTGACTTGATTTACCCTATAAAAAAAGAGGTTGTCCCGAATTTTAGGACAACCTCTTTTTATTTAAACCTTGAAATTACTAATCACTATTCATTGATACAAGGAATTCTTCGTTAGATGAGGTCTTGACAAGTCTGTCTTTAACAAAATCCATCGCTTCCACCGGGTTCATGCCATTAAGGAAGTTGCGTAATACCCAGATTTTATCGAGCATTGCCTTATCAAGAAGGAGATCTTCGCGACGTGTACTGGATGCAATAATGTCCACAGAAGGAAAGATACGACGGTTCGACAATTTTCGATCCAGTTGTAACTCCATGTTTCCAGTCCCTTTGAATTCCTCAAAAATAACATCATCCATTTTGGACCCGGTATCTGTAAGGGCTGTAGCAAGAATAGTCAAAGAACCACCCTCCTCTATATTTCGTGCAGCACCAAAGAACCGTTTAGGTTTATGAAGAGCATTTGCATCCACACCCCCTGAAAGTACTTTCCCGGAAGCGGGAGCGACAGTATTGTAAGCCCTTGCAAGACGCGTAATTGAATCGAGCAGGATAACTACATCATGACCACATTCTACAAGTCGTTTTGCCTTTTCGAGTACCATATTGGCAACCCGTACGTGTCTCTCGGCTGGTTCATCGAATGTAGAAGCAATAACCTCGGCATTTACGCTGCGTGCCATGTCGGTTACCTCCTCAGGACGTTCATCGATGAGTAAGACGATCATGTAAACCTCGGGGTGATTTGCAGCAATAGCATTGGCGATATCTTTAAGCAACACTGTTTTCCCGGTTTTTGGCTGAGCGACAATCAATCCGCGCTGGCCCTTACCAATTGGAGCAAACAAATCGACAACCCTTGCCGAAATACTACTTGCCCTTCCTGTGATATTAAATTTCTCATCAGGGAATAAAGGGGTCAGGTGTTCAAATGGAACGCGGTCACGGATATATTCCGGGCTGCGACCATTGATCTCAATGACCTTAACAAGCGGAAAGTATTTTTCACCTTCCTTGGGCGGACGAATAATCCCATTTACGGTATCCCCTGTCTTTAAACCAAATAGTTTAATCTGAGACTGTGAAACATAAACATCATCAGGAGATGTCAGGTAGTTATAATCCGATGAACGGAGAAAACCATATCCTTCCTGCATAATCTCCAATACCCCGGTTGCGCTTATAATTCCCTCAAAATCGTAAGATTTCTCTGGTTCACGTGGTTTTTGAGGCTGATGAATAGGTTTTTGAGGATTTTGATTGGCCTGATGTGTATTCTTTTTCGGGAATATTGGTCTGGGCGATGGCTCTGCATCATTCCGAACTTCCCTGACAACAGGCTCGGCAATAACCGGTGATTCAGCCTGAGGTTCCTTGATATCCGTGTTGTTCTCAACTATTTGTTCGGGAACAATTTTCTCAGCCGAAACAGTTATCAAAGGCTCAGTCCGCAAGACACGCGGACGTCTCTCCTTGGAATCGCCCGATTCCTGTCTGGGTTGTTTCTCGATTCGTTTGGGAAATGGTCTGATAAATGGTTGCCTTTCGGCTGGAGCATTTGTTACAGGAACTTCTGCAGGTTCCTCAATGGGTTCTTGTACAGCAACAACTTCTGTGTTAGGTGTTTCTGGTTCCTTTACAATAACCGCAGGATCTGCTTTTACTATTCGTGGAAATACTTTCTTCTCAGGCTTCTTCACGCCTGATGCCAAAATCGCCTGATTATCAAGTATTTTATAAATAAGCTCCTGTTTTTTAAACGATTCTACCCGTTTAATATTTAACTCTTTGCCTATGTCGCGTAATTCGGGCAATAGTTTCTTGCTTAATTCAAGAATGTCGTACATGTTTTAATATTGATTATTTTATTGATTGCCTGACTATTGTCAACAAGAGATTATCGCAAAAGCCGACAGCTAAATTCTATATAATTTTTGGAAGTAAATCAGGATTCTAAGAAGTTTACGTGCAATGTTGAATTCGAAATCCAATACAAAAATAGAGATTAGATTTGAATTTACAAATTATCGCACTTTTTTTTTATCTCCTGGACATCTGCCTGGAGGTATTATATGAAGTAATGATCGTCAGTGTAATAAACGGGGTACAAAATACGATTTTAATTAATTAAATTCAATTTTTGTTAAATAAAAATTATACCTTTGAAGACAACCAAACATCGTAACCTGATTTTTTATGAGACAATTAAGGATTTCGAAACAAATTACAAAACGCGACTCCCAGTCTCTTGATGTTTATCTTCGCGATATTAGCAAGCTGAGTCTTATTTCGGTCAATGAGGAAGTCAGTCTTTCAAGGGCCATGAGAGCTGGAGACTTTAAAGCGAGAGAAGAGCTTGTAAAGGCCAATTTGCGCTTTGTCGTATCCGTTGCAAAACAATATCAAAATCAGGGACTCTCATTACAGGATCTCATTAATGAAGGCAATCTTGGATTAATTAAAGCTGCTGAACGTTACGATGAAACCCGTGGTTTCAAGTTTATTTCATATGCAGTGTGGTGGATTAGACAAGCTGTTTTACAAGCCATTGCAGAACAATCCAGAATAATCAGATTACCACTGAATAAAGTTGGATCGATCACAAAGATTCATAACGAGTTCATAAAACTTGAACAAATTTTTCAGCGGGAACCAGTACCTGAGGAGATCGCCGAATTGCTTAAAATACAACCCGAAATTGTGGAAGATGCGTTACTTTCAAAGTTTTATCCAATTTCTGCTGATGCTCCACTGATCGAAAGTGAGGATCAAACACTTCTTGATATCTTAATCATTCGAGATGAACCTGGTCCGGACGTTCCTCTTGTAAAGGCCTCTTTGAGAATCGAAATAGAGCGAGCGCTAAATAATCTTGATCCGTTAGAAGCAAATATTTTACGTTACAACTTTGGACTTATTGGTATACACCCGTTATCGATTGATGAAACAGCCGATATCATGGGTATAAACTGTGAAAAGGTAAGACATCTCAAAGACAAGGCACTTAAAAAACTAAGAAACAACTACAAAAACCGGCAACTACGTTCATTTCTGGAATAGAACCCAAGAAAAATAAAACCCTGTTTAATCTCTGCCTTTCATGTCTTCTCTTCTTTTCGAACGCTGTTCCTCCTTTGGTTTCTTCATATTCCTTTGAACCTTCACAGGTTGACCAATTTGTCTGCCGTAGTATTTCATAGGTTGTTCCCTGTTAACGCTACCTTCATTCCTCATAGGCTGACGTTGCTGATAACCTGAGTTTTGGTCTCTGTGTTCAGGAACATTTCTTACTACACTCTGGATTGCTCTTTCATTATTCCTGCCATTATTTTCCCTGGAATATCTTTGTCCGGAATAACGATCATTTTCATTAAACCAATGTTTGTTCCGATCTCCTTCGCGAAAACCATCCCTGTCAACCGATCTGTAAAAATAACGTGGATAATGTGCTACATAGTATTGGAAATGCATCCATGGCTCGTGAACTGCATTATTGAGTTTTACAACAAAACAATTGTTCAGATCGTAAGAGCCGAAGATTGACGGAAGACTGGCTGAAAATCTCCAGTTACCATTTTCAAGGTAGACAAATTCACGCTGTCTGAGATCATAATAGCATTCAAGATCAGGTAAATAATAATAATTCACCGGGTTTCCACTATCATAATTTTGTGCCCAGGATGGTGCATCAGGATACCCGCTACCGGGGTACTGACTAACCACATAGGGGGCCACGCAGCTGTTTAGGGAAAGAAGAATAAACGCTGCCGCAATTGTCAAAGATTTGAAGTTGCCGAGGAATTTTCCTTGAATATCTCTTTCGGCTCTGGTTTTATACGGATTCATTGTTTTTACTTTTTAGAGTATAATTATACTTGTTTATACAAAAGTTGTGCCGAAAGAATCGGAATTGTACAGGAATGTTGGAAAGAGTATCTGATGATTATAAATGAACGGATTAACACTATTATAGAGGGGACAATTTTTAATCTGCCTTTTGTTCCCTGATGCATTAACTATGGGATACGGATTATTTAATATTCGGGGTAAAGAAAACAAAAATGGAATAAAATTTAACTTTGACGAGGTTTAAGACAGTACATTCCTTTAAAAGTTATAATTTTCAGAAATCAAACCCCAAATTTTAATTTTAAAAGACATCAAAACCTTGAATATAAAAAAACAAATATATCTCTATTATAAGCCGAAGACTTTTGAGTTTTACCGGGACAAAACTATTTATGATTTAATAGGTATCAGAATATTTAAAAAATACTTACCCACGACAGGAGACCTTGTCAGACGAAGAATGAGAATCACGCAGATAAAGGTTGGAAACCCTGATAGAATAGCTGAACTATATAAATATGAACGAAAAACAAGGAATTATGAATGGAGGCATTTAACCGGGGTGGTAATTTTTATATTCTTATCAACGCTAATTGAAAGGAAATTTTCATTTATTGATTGGGTATTACTCATTACACTTAATTTATGTATAAATATCTACCCAATCATTTTGCAGAGGTATAATAGAATCCGAATCATTAAGGTATTACAAAAAAACGGACTACCGGGACCATATGCTTCTTACAGTCAAAAAAAAGACGATTAGAATTCACTAATCGTCTGATTATCTGTGGAGCTGCGGGGAGTCGAACCCCGGTCCAAACAAGGAAGCAATACGCTTTCTACATGCTTATCCAAGA